>DASUZQ010000065.1:0-4939 GCA_036376815.1 Methyloceanibacter sp.
CTACGAGCTGACGACCGGCCGGCTGCCCTTCGAGGGCCCGACGGTCATGGCGATCCTGTCGAAGCACCTGCTCGAGACCGCGGTACCGCCGACGGTGCGCCGCCCCGACCTCGGCCTGCCGCCGGAGCTCGATGCGGTCGCAACGAGGCTCAAATCGGTGCCTGAGGACGTAGAGCAGATCCTTGCCGCAGCCCTCGCCGACGAGCTGCCTCTCAACAAGCGCGACGGCGGCTTCATCCGCGATCGTTTTGACGGCGATCTCGACGAGCATCGCAAGCTCAGAGACGGCAGCCGCCAGGTGATCGCCGGGCTGCAGACGCGTTACGCCGAGGCGACCGGCATCAAATCGCTGAAAGTGCGCCACAACAATGTGCTTGGCTATTTCGTCGAAGTCACTGCCACCAACTCCGGCGCGCTCTCCAAGCCTCCGCATGTCGAGATGTTCGTGCACCGGCAGACGCTTGCCAACGTCATGCGCTTCTCCACGCTTGAGCTTGGCGAGCTCGAAGCGCGCATCACCACCGCCGCGGACCGCGCGCTCGCACTCGAGCTCGATATCTTCGCCAAGCTCACCGAGCGCGTGCTTGCCGAGCAGACCTCGCTTGCCGCAGCAAGCGCAGGCCTCGCCGAGCTCGACCACCACGCGGGCCTCGCCGAGCTTGCGGTAGAGCAGAACTATGCGCGGCCGAAGGTGGATGAGAGCCCGGTCTTTGCCGTGGTCGAAGGCCGCCACCCAATGGTCGAGCAGAATTTGGCACGCGGCGCCGGCGCCGGCTTCGTTGGCAATGACTGCCGGCTCGGAGCTGAGAACAAGGACACCGGCACCCGCATCTTGGTGGTGACCGGGCCGAACATGGCCGGCAAATCCACCTTCCTCCGCCAGAACGCGCTGATCGTGGTGCTTGCCCAACTCGGCTCCTTCGTCCCGGCGAAATCGGCGCATGTCGGCATCGTCGACCGCCTGTTCAGCCGGGTGGGCGCCGCCGACGACCTCGCGCGCGGGCGATCGACCTTCATGGTCGAGATGGTGGAGACCGCTGCGATCCTCAATCAGGCGAGCGAGCGGTCCTTCGTCGTGCTCGACGAGATCGGCCGAGGCACCGCCACTTTCGACGGCCTCTCCATCGCCTGGGCCACGCTCGAATATCTCCACGAGGTAAACCGCTGCCGCGTCCTCTTCGCCACCCACTATCACGAGCTGACCGCGCTCGCCGAGCGTCTGCCCCGCGCCGCCAACGCCACGGTTGAGGTGAAGGAATGGCGCTACGAGATCGTCTTCCTCTATCGCGTGGTGCCAGGCGCCGCCGACCGCTCTTACGGCATCCATGTGGCGAAGCTCGCCGGCTTGCCGGGGGCCGTTCTCGCCAGAGCCAATGAGGTGCTGACCGAGCTTGAGAAGGCCGACGGCAGGCCCAAGCCCTCCGATCTCGCCTCCGATCTACCCTTGTTCAGCGCCGCCAAAGGTGTATCACCCGCGCAAGCCCAACGGCCGTCCCCGCTCGAAGCCACCGTCGGCGCGCTCCGGCCCGACGCCATGACGCCGCGCGAGGCGCTTGAGGCGATTTACACGCTGAAGGGCTTGTTGGACCGCACTACCGAGCCTTAAGTCCCAATGTGCTAAAGTTCACGCCGCCCATGGACCAGGCAGTCGTCAAAACCGCGCCCTATTTCAATCTCGATGCGCTCCGCGAGGAGACCTCTGAGCTTGCCCGCTCCTATTCCGGGCAGGATTCCTCACTCCGCGCGGCGCTGGTCGAGCGCTTGCGGCGGCTTGTCGACGATGCGAGGACGGAGGCTCGGCGCCAGCTTGAGCGGGACGGCGACGGGCGAGCCTGCGCCGAGGGGCTGTCGAAGTTCCAGGACGCCCTGATCAGGCTCACCTACGATTTCACCACCAACCACGTCTATAGCGCCAAGAACCCTTCTGCCGCCGAGCACATGGCTATCGTCGCCCAAGGCGGCTACGGCCGCGGCATGCTCGCGCCTGGCTCCGACATCGACCTCCTCTTCCTGCTTCCCTACCAGCAGACCGCCTGGGGCGAGAGCGTCGCCGAATACATGCTCTATCTCCTCTGGGATCTCGGCTTCAAAGTCGGGCACGCCACGCGCACCATCGATCAATGCGTGCGGTTGTCGCGCTCCGACATGACCATCCGCACGGCGCTGCTCGACGCCCGCCTGATCCTTGGCGACGAGGTGCTGTTTGCCGAGTTTCAGCGCCGCTTCCGCGAGGACGTGCTGAAGGCGAGCGTGCGGCCCTTCGTCGATGCCAAGCTCGAGGAGCAGAACGCCCGTCATGCCCGCGCCGGCGCCTCGCGCTATCTGGTCGAGCCGAACATCAAGGACGGCAAGGGCGGCTTGCGCGATCTGCACACCTTGCACTGGCTCGCCAAGCACCTCTATCCCGACACGGCTGAGGAGGAGTTCGTCGAGGCAGGCGTGTTCACGCCGGCCGAGTACAGCAGCTTCCGCCGCTGCGAGAGCTTCCTCTGGTCGGTGCGCTGCCAACTGCATTTTCTCACCGAGCGCCCCGAGGAGCGTTTGAGCTTCGATCTGCAGCCGCTGATGGCGGAAAAGCTCGGCTATCGCGGGCATGCCGGCTTGCGCGCCGTCGAGCGCTTCATGAAGCACTATTTCCTCGTCGCCAAGGAAGTTGGCGAGCTCACCCGCATCGTCTGCTCGGCGCTAGAGATGAAGCAGCTGAAGTCGCTGCCGAGCCTCGGCACGCTCCTGTCGCCGTTCGGCTGGAAGCGCCGCGCCCATCTCCGCCGCACCTCAGACTTCCGCATCGAGAACGGCCGCATCAGCGCCATCCACAAGGACGTCTTTGCCAAGGACCCGGTGAACTTCATTCGCCTGTTCGCCCTTGCCGACGAGCAGCAGGCCACCTTCTCGCCGGAGGTCTTGCGCCAGGTGCGGGCGAATTTGCGGCTGGTCGACGACTCTTTACGCGCCAATCCAACGGCGAACCGGCTGTTCTTGCGGCTGATGACCGATGCCCGCGATCCTGAAGGCGTGCTGCGCAGCATGAACGAGGCCGGCGTTCTCGGCCATTTCATCCCTGATTTCGGGCGCGTGGTCTCGATGATGCAGTTCAACATGTATCATCACTTCACTGTCGATGAGCATCTCATCCGCACCATCGGCTTCCTGTCGGACATCGAGCGCGGCAAGTTTGCGCTTGAGCATCCGGTCTCGACCGAGATCATCCGCACCATCGACAATCGCCGTGCGCTCTACGTCGCCGCCTTTCTGCACGACATCGCCAAGGGCCGCGACGAGGACCATTCGCAGGTCGGCGCCCGCATCGCACGCGAGCTTGGGCCCAGGCTCGGTCTTACGCCGTCGGAAGCCGAGACCGCGACCTGGCTCGTCGAGCATCATTTGGTCATGAGCACCTTCGCCCAGAGCCGTGACCTGAACGACCCGAAGACCATCCGCGACTTCGCCGATCTCGTGCAGAGCCGCGAGCGGCTGAAGCTCCTGCTCGTGCTCACCGTCGCCGATCTCCGTGCCGTGGGGCCCGGGGTGTGGACCGGTTGGAAGGGGCAGCTCCTGCGCAACCTCTATTTCGAGACCGAGCCTCTGCTTGGCGGCGGCCATATCACGCTCACCCGCAGCGAGCGGGTGACGCGCGCCCAGGATGCGCTCAGAGAGCGGCTCGCCGACTGGCCGAAGGAGGAGCTTGAGCGCTTCATCGAGCGCCACTATCCGGCCTATTGGCTCCGCACCGATCTCGACGTCATCGCCGAGCACGCAAAGCTCATCCGCGATGCCGAGGCGCAGCGGAAATCGCTCGTCACCCACATCGCCACCCACGAATTTCGCGGCGTCACCGAGATCACCTTGCTCGCGCCCAACCACTCCCGCCTGCTCGCCATGGTGGCCGGCGCCTGCGCCGGGGCCGGGGCCAACATCGTCGATGCGCAGATCTCGACCACGCGCGACGGCATGGCCCTCGACACCATCCAGCTCGAGCGCGAGTTCGACCATGGCGACGACGAAGAGCGGCGGGCGAAGAAGATCGCCACCACCATAGAGCGGCTGTTGAAGGGCGAGGTGCGCTTGGCAGACGTGGTCGCCACCAAGAAGAAGCCGAAGGCGCGGCTGTCTGCCTTCACCGTCGAGCCGCAGGTGGTGATCGACAACACGCTGTCCGACGCGCTCACCGTGATCGAGATCAACGGGCTTGACCGCCCCGGACTTCTCTATGACGTGACGCGCGAGATCTCAGACATGAATCTCGATATCGCCTCGGCCCATATCGCCACCTTCGGCGAGAAGGCGGTCGACGTGTTCTACGTCACCGATCTGACCGGCAAGAAAATCACGAGCTCGAGCCGCGAGAGCATCATCCGCGATCGTCTGACCAAAGCCTTGATGGCGCGCTCTGCGGCGCTCGTCGTCGCGTGATCGTCTTATAGATTCCCCTCGGCCCCGGATGCCACTTTACCGCGCCTTCGCCACCGTTGGCGCCATGACCATCTGGAGCCGCATCCTCGGCTTCATCCGCGACGTTCTGATCGCCGCCGTGCTTGGTGCGGGGCCGGTCGCCGACGCCTTCTTCGTCGCCTTCCGCGTCCCCAACCTGTTCCGCCGCCTGTTTGCCGAAGGCGCCTTCGACGCCGCCTTCATCCCGCTCTTCGCCAAGCGCTTTCACGGCGAGGGCGGCGAGGAGGGGGCCCGCGCCTTCGCCGAGCAGGCCCTTGCCGGGCTCACACTGATCCTCGTCGTGTTCACGTTGCTCGGCGAATTCATCATGCCTTGGCTAATGCTGCTGCTCGCCCCTGGCTTTGCCAACGATCCGGCCAAATTCGACCTCGCCGTCCTGCTTGCCCGCATCGCGCTCCCCGTTCTCCTCTGCATGTCGCTGGTGGCGCTCTATTGCGGCGTGCTCAACGCGCTCGGGCGCTTTGCCGTGGCGGCCTTCGCCCCGAGC
>DASUZQ010000066.1:0-2260 GCA_036376815.1 Methyloceanibacter sp.
CAATTGGCGGCAAGCGCGCTGCCGCAAGGCGTGCAGCCGCAGCGTCCGGTGCCGCCGGTGCAGAGCTTCGTGCCGGCGCCGCCGGCGACGGCTCAGCGCCCCGTCCGGCGCATGCCCAATGTCGAAGAGTTTCCGCTTCCGGTGCAGAACGAGATCAGAGCGCGCTCTGGTGCCGCGCCGTCGCCGGGGCTTGCCGAGCAGAAGAGGAAGGTCGGCTTTCTCGAGCGGCTGGGCGTTGGCCGCCATCGCAAGGACGAAGATGCCTCCGTGCCGGATAAGCGCGAGCCCGAGTTCGGCGCGGCGAAGCCGGTGCCCATGATGCCGAAGCCCGTGGCGCCGAAGCCGGTCGAGGCTCTGCCCAAAGGCCTGAAAATCGAGCGGCCCGATGCCGAAAGCATAGTCGGCGCTGCACCGAAACGGATCGAGTCGCAGCCGAACGTCGTCTCGCTGGAGACGCGGGAGCCGGTCGACGAATCACCTGTGGATGACGACCTCGAAATCCCAGCATTTCTGCGCCGGCGGGCGAAGTAAGGGCGCCCGCGGCGAGTCAAAAAGTGGAAAAAGCAGGCGGAGTCAACGGCGGAAAAGGCTGAGTTGTCAGTGGGTTAGGGTAGGCGTAAAGCGGTAACACATTGAAAGAAACCGTGATTTGTCGCACCCATACCCGGGGGTTAAGGTTCCTCATTAACTGATCCGTTTGTCTAAAAGGCGGGGAAGGCCTGGGACGAGGGATCAGCGGGGGGCTCGGGGGTGCTAGCCTTCGAGCCAGAGGGAACTCAAAGAACGGCTTGGGGGCCATGAAGGGATTTATTGGGGCACGGCAAACTACGCTTGCCAGCGAAATCTCGATTACGGGCACGGGGGTTCACAGCGGAGCGCCTGTTTCCATCATTCTTTATCCGGCTGATGGCGACACTGGGCTACGCTTCCTTCTCTCCAACGGCGACGCCGAGAGCACCGAGATCACTGCCGATCAGCGGTACGTGACCGGCGTAACGCTGTGTACCGTGCTTGGCGACGGCAATGGCGCCTCAGTGGCGACCGTCGAGCACCTGCTTGCCGCGCTTCGTGGCCTTGGCGTCGACAACGCCCTGATCGAAATCGACAGCCAGGAAGTCCCGATCATGGATGGCAGCGCGGCGCAATTCGTCGAAGCCATCGACGAGGCAGGGCTGGTCGAGCTCGATGCTCCTCGCCGCTACCTGAAGGTTCTGAAGAGCGTCAGTGTTGAGGACGGCGGCGCCTCCGGCGAGCTCACCCCGCATAATGGTTTCCATCTCGACGTCGAGATCGAGTTCGACTGCGCCATGATCGGCCGCCAGAAGATCGAGATCGATCTCAATCCAGGTTCCTTCCGCCGCGAGCTCTCACGGGCCCGCACTTTCGGCTTCATGAAGGACGTTGAGCGCCTTTGGGCTGCAGGCCTTGCGCTCGGCGCCTCTCTCGAGAATACCGTCGCCATCGGCGACGACCGCATCATCAACCGCGAAGGCCTCCGCTATTCGGATGAGTTCGTGCGCCACAAGGCGCTCGATGCCGTTGGCGACCTCGCCCTTGCTGGTGCGCCGATTCTCGGCTCCTACCGGTCCCGCCGCGGCGGGCACCGCCTGAACAGCCTCGTGCTGAAGGCGCTGTTCGCCGATGCCGAGGCCTGGACGCTGGTCGAAGCTCCGCGGCCGTTCCGCGAGGTTCGCCACGCCGAGCTCAGCCACCGCCTGGCTGCTGCGAATTTCGCGGCCGAGCGGAGCTAAGGGCCAAGCCACCTTCCTGACTGCATGCGCATGCTTGAGCGCGACGTCGACTGTTGCTGCGCCCATGACGATGCGCGCGAGGATTATCGGCGCCACGGGCCCCGTCAAATCCTGCGCATGAGCAAAAAAACACCATAATCAGCGGGTTGGCTGCTACCTTCTCGCGCGAAGCGGGGAGTTTTCCTTGGGGCCCTCTGAACCGCCTGGAAATCTGCGCAAAAACAAGGGGCAAGAGGCAAGTTTCGGGTTCCGCCGGGACGCAAAGCGCTCTAGCCTAGACACGCGCGTACAGGGGGTTTGTCTTGAAGGGCGCCTGAGAGCGTCCTGAATGACGCGCCGCATCATGGGGGCGGATTTCTTGAGGGTTACGAGCACAGCTTTGGGTGGGACGCGAGGAGGCTTCAGCCTGTCGCGCGGTCTCCTCACATGCGCGGCGCTGCTTCTTGCCGCGACGCTCGTTTCCGGCTGCGGCTCCTGGTTCGGCAAGAAGAAGGAAGTCGGCGAAGTCG
>DASUZQ010000067.1:0-4201 GCA_036376815.1 Methyloceanibacter sp.
GACGCGGATGTCCTGGAGAGGATCGGCCAGAGACTCCGGCAGGTGGATTTCGCTCGCGGGACGAAGTCGGCTGCGAAACACGTGGAGGCGGATAGGCGTCGCGGTATTTTGCGCGCCGGCTTCCATGGCGGCGCCCGGCGCGGCCACGATCAACAACCCGTCGCGGGTGACGGTGAATTCGGCTGACTGTCCAGGCCGGGACTCGTCGCCGAACAGCGTCACGGCGCGAGCGCGGGCGAAATCGATGCCGCGGCGCTCAAGCGCGGCGCGCACCGACCGCGCGCTTTCGCTGGTCCCGCTCAGAATCTGCTTGAGCCCGCTCGCATCGCTGTCCCCGCGGGCCCCAAGGATGGCGGGATCGATGGCGCCGGCGACATCGGCGGCCACCAGCTCGCAGGCCTGCATGCCTTCGACATCGACGAGGCGCAGGCGGTCGCCGGCATGAATCGGCACGGCAATAGCGCCGCCGCCGGGCACCCGATAGCGCTCCTCGCCTGGAGCGAGCGAGCGCATGCCCGGCCGCAGAATTGAAGAAGGCTTCGGCGGTCCTGGCCTTACACTCTGGTCGCTGGGAAAAACCAACTCGCGCTCCATCCTTAAAATGGATGTGCTTCAGACGGTAGCCAAGGTCTTGGCCCCGATCAAGGTTGAGCGGAGGTTTCCGCCCTTTCCAAGCGAACCACCGTGCTGTGCACCGTGGTGCTTTCGGCCATGTCGCTCTTGCGCCCGGCGACAAGCACGTTGACGTTGGCATCGTTCGGCGATGCACTCGGCCATCGTCCTTTATAGATAATGCCGACGCCAGGTTGCGCCGCCTTGGAAATGGTGACGGCTAGCTTGAGGCGCCCGGCCTCGTTGACCAGGACGACGCTGTCGCCCTCGGCAAAGCCTTGGGCGGCGGCATCATCGGGATGGAGCGTGACAGTTGCGGGACCAAGCCGTCTCTGAATGACCTGGTCGTTTCCGTAGCTCGAGTTCATTTGCCAGAGCGATGCCGGCGAGATGATGCGCAACAGCCCGGGCTTGGTCCGCTCGTCGGCGTGAGCGGTTGGCGCGCGCGGCAGCCCCAGCTCGACCGCCCGGTCGCTCGCAAGCTCGATCCGGCCTGACGGCGTCGCGAATTTGAGGTCGGCAAACTGCAACTGCGGCTCGGCAAACAGCTTCGCGGTGCCGACCTTGGCAAGATCGGCAAAGCTGCCTTTATAAGGAGTCTGCTTGAGCAGCCGGTCGATGAGGTCGGCCTCGCTTTCGAACAACCCCGGATCGTTGTAGCCCATGGCGCGGGCTAGCCGCCGGAAGATCTCCTGGTTGGGCAGCGCGTCGCCCGGGGGCTCGCACGTCTTCACCTGGGCCGACAAAGTGAGGTCGAAATAGGGAAGCACGAGATCGTTGAATTCGAGGAAGCTCGCGGCGGGCAACACGATGTCGGCGTAGGCGGTGGTGTCGGTATGGAAGAGATCGACCGCGACGTGAAACAGGTCTTCGCGCTCGAGCGCCTTGCGCAGGCGGCCCTGCTCCGGCGACGAGGCGGCCGGATTGTTGTTCCAATTGACCAAGGCTTTCGAGCGGCGCGGATCCTCAAGCGCGGCGGCAAGGTCCATGTGGCTCATGGACCGTGTGCCCTCCCGGGCAAGCTCGGGCATGGTGACCAGGCTCATGTCGATGCCGCGCCCGTTGGTCCCGTTAATGTAGAGGAAGCCGGCGCCCGGCTTGCCCACATTGCCGGAGAAGGCGACGAGCGCCGCGAGCGCGCGGAACACGTTGCCTCCCTGAAGCTGACGCTGCACGCCTTGCCCGAGCCAGAGCAGTGAGGGGCCGGTCGCATAGGCGGTTGCCGCCTCTTCGATAAGATCGGCGGGAAGGCCGCAGAGCTCAGCCGCCCTGGCGAGTGTCATGCCGTCGATGGCGGCGTCGAGCTCCCCGGCCCCGAGAACGTGCTCATCGAGAAAGGCCTGATCGACCAATCCCTTCTCGCGCATCACGTTGAGGAAGGCGAATGCGAGTGCCGCGTCGGTGCCGGGCCTAAGTTTGAGGTGCATGTCGGCGGCGAGCGCCGTGTCGTGTCCGATTGGATCGACGACGATGATCTTGGCGCCGGCTTCAGCCGCCCTTCGCACGAACACCATGTCCTGATGCGGCGCTGAGTGCGATGGATTGGCGCCCCAGATCAGGATGGTGCGCGCGTCCTTGGCGGTGCGCGGGTCGAAGCCTTCGAGCGAATTGCCGAAAGTGAGCTCGAGAGCGAGATGACCGGCCTTGTTGCACACCGTGTCAGGGTCGACCTCGGTCGCGCCAATGCGGTTGAACAGGCGGATTGGGAAGGCGCCTGCGATCAAGCTCACGGTCCCGGTGTAATGCGTATGCAGGATCTTGGCTGCTTCGCCGGCATCGATCAGCTCGCGGAAGCGAGCGGCGGTCTCGGCGAGAGCCTCGTCCCAGGAGATCTCGGCGAAGGTGGCCGTGCCTTTCGCGCCGACCCGCCGCAACGGGCTGGTGAGGCGGAGCTCAGAATCGCGCCAGGCGCCGTTATAGGCGATGGCGCACTTGCCGCAGAGCTTGCCGCGCGAGATGGCATGATCGGGGTCACCGAGAACCTTGGTGATGACCCCGCTCTCTTTATATACGGCGAGACCGCAGGCGTCGTAGCAATCGCGCGGGCAAGTGGTTTTGACAATGTCCTCTTGCAGCATCGTCGGCCTTAGCCTGTCTGAAGTGACGATAGTCTACCACAAGCGGGCAATTTACTTCGCGTCGCAAGTGTCGCAAATGGATAAGTTTCCGTCTCGTCCGGCCTAATCGCGACCGCGGGACTCGCGTATTGCCACTTCCCTCAGCCAAGCTATGACGTATCGTTATCCTTGAAAATCGCCAATCAACCCGAGGGCCGCACGTGAAGCGGGAGTACTCATTCTGGTCGCTTTTCAAGCAAGGCCTTCAGCACAACGAAGGGTGGGAGCCGGCGTGGCGCAGTCCAGAGCCGAAGCCGTCCTATGACTTCGTCATCGTCGGTGCGGGCGGGCATGGTCTTGCGACGGCCTACTATCTCGCCAAGGCCCACGGTGCACGCAGCGTCGCCGTTATAGAGAAGGGCTACCTCGGCGGGGGCAACACGGCACGCAACACCACCATCGTCCGCTCGAACTATCTCTGGGACGAGGCCGCCCTTCTCTACGAGCACTCGCTCAAGCTCTGGGAGGGGCTGACTCACGACTTGAACTTCAACGTCATGTTCAGCCAGCGCGGTGTCTTCAATCTGGGCCACACGCTACAAGACATGCGCGACATCGAGCGCCGGGTCAATGCCAACAACCTCAACGGCATCGATGCGTTGGTGCTCGACGCTCAGGAAGTGAAACGGCGCATTCCCCTGATCGATATTTCTCCCAACAAGCGCTATCCGATCCTTGGCGCGAGCTTTCAGCCGCGCGGCGGCGTCGCGCGCCACGACGCTGTGGCCTGGGGATTTGCGCGCGGGGCGAGCAAGCTCGGCGTCGACATCCTCGAGAACTGCGAGGTGACCGGCCTCGATATCGGCGATGGCCGCATCAAGGGGCTCGAGACGAGCCGAGGCTACATTGGCGCCGAGCGCGTCGGCTGCGTTGCCGCCGGCCATTCGTCGGTTCTGGCGCGCATGGCCGGCATCCGCATGCCGATCGAGAGCCATCCGCTCCAGGCGTTCGTGTCCGAGTCGATGAAGCCGGTGCTCGACACCGTCGTCATGTCGAACGCGGTCCACGGCTACTTGAGCCAGTCCGACAAGGGCGAACTCGTCATCGGCGCCGGCATCGATCACTACAATAGTTACACGCAGCGAGGCAGCCCGCACGTGATTGAGCACACGGCGGCGGCAATCATCGAGCTCTTCCCGATGTTCTCGCGCGTGCGGCTCAACCGCCAGTGGGGCGGCATCGTCGACACGACGCCCGACGCCTGCCCGATCATCGGCAAGACTAAGGTCAAGGGGCTTTACTTCAACTGCGGCTGGGGGACCGGCGGGTTCAAGGCGACGCCCGGTTCCGGCAACGTCTTTGCCTACACGATGGCCAACGACGAGCCTCATGCCCTCAATCGGGCCTTTGCGCTCGATCGTTTCTATACCGGACATCTCATCGACGAGCATGGCGCCGCGGGCGTCGCTCACTGACCAAGAGAGCCTTTCGATGTTCGTTTTCTATTGCCCGCACTGCGGCGAGAAGCGCGA
>DASUZQ010000068.1:0-3277 GCA_036376815.1 Methyloceanibacter sp.
TAAAGGGCCTGCTTGATCCGCTCCATGCCGTGCGACACTTGGGTCGAATATCCGCCAAACTCCTGACCAAGGGTGAGCGGTGTCGCGTCCTGCAGATGGGTCCGGCCGATCTTGAGGATGTCCTGGAACGCCTCGGCCTTGCTCTTGAGCGCCTGATCGAGACGGGCGAGCGCCGGGTTCAAGCGATAAGCGAGCTCGACCGCCGCGGCGATATGCATGGCGGTGGGAAACGTGTCGTTGGACGACTGGCCGAGATTGACGTGATCGTTGGGATGGATCGGATGTTTCGCCCCCAAGGTGCCGCCAAGCAGCTCGCTCGCCCGGTTGGCGATCACCTCGTTTAGATTCATGTTCGACTGCGTGCCCGACCCTGTCTGCCACACGAGCAGCGGAAAATGGGCGTCGTGCCGGCCTTCGATCACCTCGTCGGCAGCCGCCACGATGGCCCGTGCCAGGCGCTCGTCGATCAGGCCAAGCTCGAGATTGGCAAGCGCCGCGGCCTTCTTGACCATGGCGAGCGCCTTGACCAGGGGCAGAGGCATGCGTTCCTCGCCGATCCTGAAATTCCGGCGCGAGCGCTCGGTCTGCGCGCCCCAATACCGGTCCGCGGCGACCTCGATGGGACCGAAGGAATCGGATTCCATGCGCGTCGGGGTTGCAGCTTGTGGACTGCGAGGAGAGTTCTTGCTCACGGCCATACTTACGTCTCCGTTTCGGCGACATTTCGCAACAGTCAGGGGTCAGGCCGTCTGCATGACCTATCGGCTTGGCCTTGGCTAGGCTATAACATCGCAAAAAGGGTGGGAGAACGTGTTCATTGCTGCTGATTTTTAGGGGCCTTCTGCCGAGGAGCGCCCAACTTCGCCCGGGCTTCGACCCCGCGATATTGGGGGTGAGGAAGGCGAGTGATTGAGGTCCCAGTGAGGATGGCATTGCCGGTGCCGCGCGCCGTGAGGGTGGCGCTCGGCCTGGCGCGCCTGTGTGCCCTGGTGGTTTGCGCCGCCGGGGCACTGGTGCTCGCGAGCTGGCATTTCGATTTCTCCGCGCTCGAGCCGCTCTTCCCCCACCTTCACAGCATGGCGCCGAATGCCGCCGCAGCTGCCATCGCCGCAGGCATCGGGCTCTTCTGCCTGACATTCCGCGGCTTGCGGCCCTTCGCCTGGCTCATCGGCTTCGCACTCGTCCTGCTCGGCGGCGCAACCATCTTCCAGGACCTGTACGGATTTGACCTCGGAATCGACCGGGTCGTGCTTGGCAATACGACGCCGGCTACCGACGCCTCCGGCACGCGCATGCCTCCCGGAAACGCCGGCGCGCTCATTCTGTTTGGGCTCGCCTTGCTGTGCGCCAAGGGGGACAGGGTCGGCTCCGCCATCAGCCAGGTCCTGGCCATCGCCATGCTGGCCCAGGTTCTGATCGTGCTTACCGGCTACGCCTATGGCGTCGCCACCCATTACCACCAGTTCCCCTTCACCTCGATGTCGCCCTACGGCTTGCTGAGCACGCTTCTGCTCGCCATCGGGCTGCTTGCCGCGTCTCCAGAGGAGGGCATCGCCGCCGCCATCGTCGAGAAATCGCCGGCCGGCGAGATGCTGCGCCGGCTGCTGCCGGGCATCCTCGTGCTGCCCCTCGTCATCGGCTGGTTCGCCCATCAGGCTGAGAACGCCGACTACTTCGACAGCGCCGCGACGCTCGCCATTTTCGCCGTGTCGAGCATCGTCGTGCTCGCGGCCTTCAGTTGGACCACCATCGACGCCGTGCGCCGCTCCGACCGCGCCCGCAACGAGGCGCTGATCGAGCTCAGAGGCCAGCGCGAATGGCTGAGCACGACCGTCGGCAGCATCGGCGAAGGAGTGATCGCCACCGATCCCTCCGGCAGCGTCCTGCTCTTGAACAAGGTCGCCGAACGGTTGACCGGATGGCCGCTCGGCGACGCCCGCGGCAAGCCGATCTGGGAGGTGTTCCGCGTGATCGACGAAGCGACGCGCAAGCCGCTCGACGATCCGGCACTCCGCGCCTTGCGCGAGCGGGCCACGACGCGCCTCGAATCAGGTGCGCTGCTTTTGACCCGCGACGGCAAGGAGCTGCCCATCGAGGACTCTGGCGCACCTATTCTCGGCTTCGACGGCTCGATCGCCGGCGCCGTGCTGATCTTCCGTGACGTGACCGAGCGGAGACGTGCCGCGCAGCGTCAGACGATGCTCGTCGGCGAGCTCAATCACCGGGTCAAGAACGTGCTCGCCATCGTGCAGTCCCTGGTGCAGGCGAGCCTGCGTCAGGCCACCAATCGGCCGGCACAGGCCATGGCCCAGACCTTGTCGGAAAGATTGCGCGCGCTGCATCGCGCCCATGACCTTCTGCTCGAGGCGCAATGGTCGGGCGCAAGCCTCAAGGCCATGGTCGAGCGCGAGCTTGAGCCCTATCAGCGCGAGGGTGGGCCAAGGATCTTGATCAAGGGGCCAGATGTTCTCTTGCCTCCGCAATGCACCTCGATCCTCGCCATGACCCTGCACGAGCTCGCCACCAACGCCGTGAAGTACGGCGCGCTGTCGGCGCCCGCCGGTCAGCTCAGCGTCGCCTGGCGGACGGCGCGCGGAAACCGCCTGCTGCTCACCTGGGAGGAGCGTGGCGCCGGTGTCGTGCTCAAGCGCAGCAACGGCTTCGGCATGCAGCTCATCGACAAAGGCATCCGCCACAATCTCGGGGGCGACACCAAGGTCGATTTCAGGGCGACTGGGCTTTACGTCGAGCTCAACGTGCCGCTCGAGCCTGCGCGCGACACCGGGCCGAAATCTCTGCCGGCCCCGGCCGAGTCCATCTAGCACCCGGACCAGTGCTCGTACACGGTGAAGGCGTCATTATCGTGCGCGCGGGGCTTGCATGGACGATTGAGCGACTCGCGTGGCGGTGACTCGACCGGAGCCCCGCGCGGATTGACACAGTACGCGGAGCCGGTGACGGGGTTCACCAAGGCTTCCAGGCACTTTGCCGGTGCCGCTTCTGTCTCTGCAGGCTTGGTCGTTGTTGTGTTTGCGGGCTGGGTCGCTGTGTCGCGAACTGCGCCGCCACTGGCACCAACATTGTGACGCCCAACACGACGATGAGCGTCCTGAGATGTGTCACGATTTCTTCCTCCATATGCGTTCGAAGTCTCTGTATTCGCCCAAGGTTATCAGCCGTCCGCAACGTACGACATTGAAAACCATTTCTCTGACAAGTCACTCGAGCGAGCGGATCGCCTCGTTGGCGTGGCGCAAGCGCTCGGAAAAATCGCGGG
>DASUZQ010000069.1:0-14839 GCA_036376815.1 Methyloceanibacter sp.
ACCCGATCGACGGCAAGGGCCCGATCGATGCGCAAGAGAAGCGCCGCGTCGACGTGAAGGCGCCCGGCATTATTCCCCGCCAATCGGTGCATGAGCCGATGCAGACCGGCCTCAAGGCCATCGACGCGCTCATCCCCATCGGCCGCGGCCAGCGCGAGCTGATCATCGGCGACCGCCAGACCGGCAAGACCGCCATCATTCTCGACACCATCCTCAATCAGAAATCGATCAATGCGCGGGGCGACGAGAAGACCAAGCTCTATTGCGTCTATGTCGCCATCGGCCAGAAGCGCTCGACCGTCGCGCAGTTCGTCAAGGTGCTCGAGGACAACGGCGCCATGGACTATTCCATCGTGGTCGCCGCCACCGCCTCCGATCCGGCGCCCATGCAGTATCTCGCGCCCTTCGCCGGCTGCGCCATGGGCGAGTTCTTCCGCGACAACGGCATGGCCGCGGTGATTTTTTACGACGACCTGTCCAAGCAGGCCGTCGCCTACCGCCAGATGTCGCTGCTGCTCCGCCGGCCGCCTGGACGCGAGGCCTATCCCGGCGACGTGTTCTATCTGCATTCGCGTCTGCTCGAGCGCGCCGCTAAGCTCAACAAGGACAACGGCTCAGGCTCGCTCACGGCACTGCCGGTGATCGAAACGCAGGCCAACGACGTGTCGGCCTATATCCCGACCAACGTCATTTCCATCACCGACGGTCAGATCTTCCTTGAGACCGATTTGTTCTATCAGGGTATCCGCCCTGCGGTGAATGTCGGCCTCTCGGTGTCGCGCGTGGGCTCCGCCGCGCAAGTGAAGGCGATGAAGCAGGTCGCCGGCAAGATCAAAGGCGAACTCGCCCAATATCGCGAGATGGCGGCCTTCGCTCAGTTCGGCTCCGACCTCGACGCCACCACCCAGCGCCTGCTCAACCGCGGCGCCCGCCTTACCGAGCTTTTGAAGCAGCCGCAATTCTCGCCGATGAAGGTCGAGGAGCAGGTCGTGGTGATCTATGCCGGCGTGAACGGCTATCTCGATCCGATCGCGGTGAAGGACGTCCAGCGCTTCGAAGCCGAGCTCTTACGCTTCATGCGCGCCGAGCATCAGGACATCCTCGACGACATCCGCGACAAAAAGGAAATCTCCAAGGAGACCGGCGACAAGTTGAAAGCCGCCGTCGACAAATTCGCCAAGGCCTTCGCGTAAGGATTAGCGGTAACGCCCCATGCCGTCGCTGAAAGACCTGCGCAATCGCATCGCCTCGGTGAAGGCGACGCAAAAGATCACCAAGGCCATGCAGATGGTGGCAGCGGCGAAGCTCAGGCGCGCGCAAAGCGCGGCGGAAGCGGCAAGGCCTTACGCCACGCGCATGGAAGCCGTGCTCGCCAACCTCGCCGCGGCGCTGCAAGGCCGCGAGGGCGGCTCGCCGCTGATGGTCGGCACCGGCAAGGATAAGGTGCATCTCCTCGTGGTGTGCACCGCCGAGCGCGGACTGTGTGGCGCCTTCAATTCTTCCATCGTCAGGCTCTCCCGCGATCACGCTTTTCGCCTGTTGAACGAAGGCAAGCAGGTGAAGATCCTCTGCGTCGGCAAGAAGGGCTTCGACCAGCTCAAGCGTCTGTTCGCCTCGAAGATCGTCGAGGTGATCGAGCTCAGAGGCGTCAGGCAGCTCGGTTTCGAGCAGGCCGAGAGGATCGCCGAGAACGTGTTGGCGCGCTTTGCGGCCGGCGAATTCGACGTGGCAACACTGTTCTTCTCGCGCTTCCGCTCGGTGATCAGCCAGATCCCCACCGCCTTGCGCATCATCCCCGCCGAGATCCCCAAGGAAGCCACGTCGGCGCAAGCCTCGCTTGGCGGCGCGGTCTATGAATACGAACCTGATGAGGCGGATATCCTCGCCGATCTCCTGCCGCTCAACATCGCCACGCAAATCCTCCGCGCGTTGCTCGAGAACGCAGCGTCGGAGCAGGGCGCGCGCATGAGCGCCATGGACAACGCGACGCGCAACGCCGGCGACATGATCGGGCGCCTGACGCTCAGATATAATCGCACGCGACAGGCCATGATCACCAAGGAACTGATCGAGATCATTTCCGGCGCCGAGGCGCTTTAGTTTCGAGATGTAAGGAACGTTAGATATGGCACGTAAATCCCCCGTGATCGCCGAAACCAAGACGCAAGAGAAGCGGATCGCCGCCGGCAACGGCCCGAAAGGTCATGTGCGCCAAGTCATGGGCGCCGGGGTCGATGTGCAATTCGGCGAGCATCTGCCCGAAATCCTGAACGCGCTCGAGACCGACAATCACGGCAACCGCCTCGTCCTCGAGGTCGCCCAGCATCTCGGCGAGAGCACGGTGCGTACCATCGCCATGGATTCGACCGAAGGCTTGGTGCGCGGCCAGGAGGTGGTCGACACCGGCGAGCCGATCGCGGTTCCGGTCGGCGACGAGACCTTGGGCCGCATCATGAACGTGGTCGGCGAGGCGGTCGACGAGGCCGGCCCGATCAAGACCGCCGAGAAGCGGCCGATCCACGCGCCGGCGCCGTCCTATGTCGACCAATCGACCGAGGCCGAGATTCTCGTCACTGGCATCAAGGTCGTCGATTTGCTGGCGCCTTATGCCAAGGGCGGCAAGATCGGCCTGTTCGGCGGCGCTGGCGTCGGCAAGACCGTGCTGATCATGGAGCTGATCAACAATGTGGCCAAGGCCCATGGCGGCTATTCGGTGTTTGCCGGCGTCGGCGAGCGCACGCGCGAGGGCAACGACCTCTACCACGAGATGATCGAGTCAGGCGTGAACAAGGACCCCCGCAAGGACGGCACGGCGGAAGGCTCAAAATGCGCGTTGGTCTACGGCCAGATGAATGAGCCGCCGGGCGCCCGCGCCCGCGTCGGCCTATCAGGCCTCACCGTCGCCGAATATTTCCGTGACCAGGGCCAGGACGTGCTGTTCTTCGTCGACAACATCTTCCGCTTCACCCAGGCAGGCTCCGAAGTTTCGGCGCTTCTCGGCCGCATCCCCTCCGCGGTTGGCTACCAGCCGACGCTCGCCACCGACATGGGCGCGCTGCAGGAGCGCATTACCACGACGCAGAAGGGCTCGATCACCTCGGTGCAGGCAATCTATGTGCCTGCCGACGATCTGACCGATCCTGCGCCGGCAACCTCCTTCGCCCATCTCGACGCCACCACGGTGTTGTCGCGCGGCATCGCCGAGAAGGGCATCTATCCCGCCGTCGACCCGCTCGACTCGACCTCGCGCATGCTTTCGCCGCTGATCGTCGGCGAAGAGCACTACGCGGTGGCGCGGCGCGTGCAGGAGATCCTGCAGCGCTATAAGGCCCTGCAGGACATCATCGCCATTCTCGGCATGGACGAGTTGTCGGAAGAGGACAAGATCACCGTGGCGCGCGCCCGCAAGATCGAGCGCTTCCTGTCGCAGCCCTTCCACGTGGCCGAAGTGTTCACCGGCTCGCCCGGCAAGTTCGTCGACCTCGCCGACACCATCAAGGGCTTCAAAGGCCTTTGCGAAGGCGAGTACGACCATCTGCCGGAGCAGGCCTTCTACATGGTCGGCACCATCGAGGAGGCCGTGGCCAAGGCGGAGAAGCTTGCCGCCGAGGCCGCTTGAGCATGGCTGACACCTTCAAATTCGAGCTGGTCTCGCCCGAGCGGCTGCTCGTCTCCGGCGAGGTCGAGCAGGTTTTGGTGCCTGGGTCCGAGGGCGACTTCACCATGCTCGCCCATCACGCCCCGCTGCTCACCAGTCTCCGGCCTGGCCTTCTTGAAATCGTTTCGAGCGGCGCCGAGCGCCGGCGCTATTTCGTGCGCGGCGGCTTTGCCGAGGTCGGGCCGCAAGGCCTCACCGTGCTCGCCGAGACGGCCATCGACCTCGTCGAGCTCGAAGCTGACACGCTCAACCAGGCGATCAAGGACGCCGAGGAAGACATCGCCGACGCCAAGGACGAAGCTGTGCGCGACCGCGCCAAGACCCAGCTCGATCACCTGCGCCAGGTGCAGTCGACGCTCAGCCTCTAGCCTTGCCGCAGTTTAGGTGCCGAGCACGAAGTGCTCGAATTCCCGGATAACGCCCTCATAGACCGGGCGCTTGAACGGCACGACGAGGTCTGGAAGCTCTCCATACGACGCCCATTTCCAGGCGTCGAACTCGCGCTCATAGCCTGGCTTCGGCTCTAGGTCGATCTCGCTGTCTTGGCCCTCGAAGCGCGCGGCGAACCAGAGCTGCGTCTGGCCGCGATAGCGCCCATGCCAGGCGGTGCCCACCAAGCCTTGCGGCAGATCGTAGCTGTACCATTGCCGTGTCCGGCCGAGGATGCTGGCGCTTGTTACCCCGGTCTCTTCCTCAAGCTCGCGCAAAGCTGCGGCCTCGGGGTCTTCACCCTCATCGAGGCCTCCTTGCGGCATCTGCCACCAATGTCCGGTTCCCTCTGGAGCGAAAGGCACGTCAGCCCGCTTGCCGACGAAGACATGGCCGTCGCGGTTGATGAGCATCACGCCGACGCAAAGGCGGTAGGGCAAATCTGCCGCTAAGGTCATTGGCAGGATCAGCTTTGCCGCTGCGAGCGGATCGCCGCGCTGACCGGGATGAGGACGATGCCTTTGCCTTGAAGCTGCCCGGCCCATTGGGAGATCTGTTTGATCGTCTCAGGCTTAGCGCTCGCCACCCCGATCGCAGCCCCCCGCTCCTTGGCAACGGCTTCAAGATGGGAGAGCGCCTTGGCGATGTCTGCCGGCGATGGGACGGCATCGATCTGGACATCGGCCGCGGCATAATCGAGGCCTATGGTACCGGCGACTTGGGAGCCGGCCGAATCCTTCACCGTTCCGTCGTCGACGAACAGCAGCCCGCGCGCCTTGATCTCCTCGAGGACCGGCACGAGCGAAGGCTGCGTCGTCTCGAACTTTGCCCCCATCTGATTGGTGACGCCGACATAGCCGGTGAAGCGCGACATGAGCCATTGCAGGCGCTTCATGTTCTCCTCTGGCGGCAGCGTCGTCAGTAGGGTGTGCGGCCCGGGATCGTTGGTCGGATAGTCGAGAGGCTCAAGCGGCACCTGCAGCAGAACCTCATGCCCCGCCCCGCGCGCCCTCTCCACCCAGTCCTGAAGATTGCGGCCATAGGCGCCGTAGGCGACGCTGATCGGCGCGGGCAAACCCTTGATCGCCTCGGCGGTGACCCCGTCGGACAAGCCCATGCCGTTGATCAGCACCGCGATGCGCGGCTTTTCGCCGGGTGCTGCCTTCTCCGCGTATTTTGACGGGCGCGCATAAACGTCAATGGGCCGCCTTCCGTCGGTAGCGACCTTGGGAAGTGGCCCATATTGAGACTCCTCGACCAGCTCGGGTACGGGGACCTGCACGAGCGTGATCGAAGCTGTTTCATCTTCAGGTGGCGGCGGCAGAGCCGGTGGCGGCCCGGGAGGCGCAGGAATGGCAACGGTTTGGACCGTCGCCGGCTGCCCCGGGGCCGGCGATCCAGCTTGTGGCTGGTTCGCCGCCTGTTGCTGCTGAGAGGCTGGAGCTCCTCCTGGGGCTGACTGCGGCTTCACCGGAGCGATGCCGAAACCGGGCGGCAGATCGATCGATGACCCCGGAGCTGCCGGCTGAGCAGAGGGCGGCGGTGCCGGCGGCTTTGGCGGCGGCGGCGCAACTGCCACGGTGACCACGGGGTCGCCGGCATCGCCAGGGAAGAAGGCAAGCCAACCAACACCGAGCAACAGCACCGCGAGCAGGATCGAAGCCGTGACGGTCAGCGCCTTCATCTAACCCTGTACCTCCCCGCGACCAGGCCCCCCTGGTCAGGGGGCCAAAGCCTCCTCCATCGGCGGCTGATTAATTGGCCTCAGCCTTCTTCTTGGTGTCTGTGGTGACCGTCTTGGTGCCGCGCAGGATTTCGAGCGCGTATTGCAGCTGAGTATCCTTATCCTTCTCCGGCGCGACGTATGACGAGCTGCCGGACTCTTCCTCGTCCTTGCCGCCTTCATCCTCGTCCTCGCCCTTGAGGTGCCCGCGCAAATTCGCCTCGCCGCGCGTCGACTGCTGGTCGGCCTTCGCCTTTAGGTCGGGGGGCAACTCCTCCTCGACCACCACCTCCGGCTCGATGCCCTTGGCCTGAATCGAGCGGCCGGACGGCGTGTAGTAGCGCGCGGTGGTGAGCCGGAGCGCGCCGTTTGATCCGAGCGGAATGATGGTCTGCACCGAGCCCTTGCCGAAGGACCGCGTGCCGAGGATGGTCGCGCGATGGTGGTCCTGCAGCGCGCCGGCAACGATTTCCGACGCCGAAGCCGAGCCGCCATTGATCAGCACCACCATCTTCTGGCCGTCGGTGAGGTCTCCGGGCCGTGCATTCGACCGCTGCGTCTCTTCGAGATTGCGGCCCTTGGTCAGCACGATGGCGCCTTGATCGAGGAACGTATCCGACACCGAGATCGCCTGATCGAGCAGGCCGCCCGGATTGTTACGCAGGTCGATGACATAGCCCTTGAGCTTGGGGCCGATCTCCTTCTTCAGATCCTCGATCGCCTTCTGCAGATTGGCCGTGGTCTGCTCGTTGAAGGTGGTGACCCTGATATAGCCCACGTCGTTCTCGGCGTTGTACTTCACCGGATTGATGTGGATCACGTCGCGCACGACCTTCACGTCGAAGGGATCGTCGACGCCCTTGCGCACCACAGTCAGCGTGATCGCGGAATTGACCGGCCCGCGCATCTTCTCCACGGCCTCCTGCAGCGTAAGGCCTTGGATCTGCTCCTTGTCGAGCGCGGTGATCAGATCGCCGCTCTGGATGCCCGCCTTCGATGCCGGCGTGTCCTCGATCGGGGCAACGACCTTGACCACGCCGTTCTCCATGGTCACCTCGATGCCGAGGCCGCCGAACTCGCCGCGCGTCTGCACCTGCATGTCGCGGAAGTGCTTGGGATTGAGATAGGCGGAATGCGGGTCGAGCGCCATGAGCATGCCGTTGATCGCCGATTCGATCAGCTTGGCGTCCTCCGGCTTCTCGACATAGTCGGCGCGCACGCGCTCGAGTACTTCGCCGAACAGATCAAGCTGCCGGTAGATTTCCGAGTTGGCGGCCGACGCCGTCTCGCTGCGCGCGAGCCCCACCATCGTCGAACCGGCAGCGAGCACGGCCAGCACCAGAAGCGTCCATAGCGCGTATTCGGATTTCCGCATCATCCTTGCACCTTCTCGGAAGCCTCGGCCCACCATGGGCCGGGGTCAATTGGCCTGCCGTCCTTCCTGAACTCGACGTATAGGACGGGGCGCGAATTATCGTTGTTGCCTTGGCCTGCCTGGAGCGCCGCGCCCATCACCGCGACCGGCTCGCCGGCTAAGACAAACTGGCCGAGGCTTACGTCTATGCGGCCCATTCCCGCAAGCAGAACATGATAGCCTCCGCCAGCATTGATGATCAATAGATTGCCATAGGACCGGAAGGGCCCGGCATAGACCACCCAACCGTCGGTTGGGGCGATTATCCGTGCTTCTCCACGGGTTTGCAGGGAAATGCCCCGCAACGTGCCGCCGACGCCGTCGGCCTCGCCGAAGCGCTTCAGCCGCTTGCCCTGGGCCGGCAGAGGCAAGGTTCCCTTGGTCAGCTCGAACGGCATCGCCGGCTTCAAGCGGGCGGGGCTGGCAAAGGCGATCTTGGTCGACTCTGGCTTGATCTCGATGACTTTCTCGTTACCTGGGGTGGCGAGCGCCTGTTGCTGCTCGCGGGCCCGCAACGCCTTCTCGGTGGCCACTTCAGCGTCGTATTGCGCGACCTCTGCCTTGGCGATCCGCTCGTCGAGCCTGGCGATCAGCGCGTTGAGCTCGGTCTCCTCGGCGGCCTGCTGCTCTGCCGCTTGGCGGGTCGCTGTGAGCTCGGCTTCGCTCTGGGCGAGCTTCGTCTTCTTTTCCTCGAGCAGCTTGTCGATGCGGCCGCGCTCGGCGGCAAGCCTGTCAGCCTCGCTCTTCTCGGCATCACGCTGCTCGCGAATGCCGGTTTCCAATTTCACCAGTCCGTCGAGCTCCTGCGACAGATTGTCGGCCTGATATTTGAGCTCGGGAAACACCTGGGCCAGCAGCATGGCGCTGCGCACCACGGCAAGTGCATCGTCGCGGCGCGTGACCAGCGCCGGCGGCGGCGTGCGGCCGATCCTCTGCATGGCCGAAAGCATCTTGACGATGGTTTCCTTTCGATCGGTGATCGAGTTGCGAATGACCGTGACCTGATCGGTAAGCTCGGCGAGCTTGGCTTCCGTCCCGGACAATTTTGCTTCGCTCGCCTGCACCTGCTTTCCTGCTTCGATCAGATCGCTATTGAGCTTGGCCCGCGCCTCGGCGAGCGCCGCGACATCCTGGGCAAGGCCCTGTTCCTGGGCGCGGCTCGATTGCAGCTTCTGCGAGGTCTCGTCGAGTTTCTTCTGTGCCTCCTCGCGGGAGAGGTCGTCCTCCGCCGCAACAGACAACGGGAAAGTGCTTAAGAGTCCCAGGAGGAGAAGCCCGGTTGTGACGAACCGGAATCTCGGCTCAGGGGACCGATGGATTGGCGCCATCCTTCGTAACCAGCGTGCTCTTCCCCCGTCCCGTCTCTTGCCCGCCGGCTTGAAGAGTTGGAACTCGAGCGAGCTGGAACGGAAGCGGAGCGATGAGGCAGAATCAAGGCGAATATGCTGAACAAACCTTAACCCTTCCCTCCAACGGGGAGCGGAGGTCAGGCGCGATGATAAGGGTGACCGGCAAGAATGGTCGCCGCACGGTAGAGCTGCTCGGCAAGCACGATGCGGGCAAGCCCATGCGGCAGGGTGAGGGGCCCGAGCGATAGCTTCAGATCGGCGCGGGCGAGCACCTCAGGCGCCAGGCCCTCGGCGCCGCCGACGAGAAAGGCGAGGCCGGGAGCGCCGCGGTCGCGAAATCCGCTGATGGCGTGCGCGAACTCGGCGCTGCCGAGCTGATCGCCCTCACGGTCGAGGCAAACCAATTTATGCGAGGGTGGCACCTTGCCGAGCATGACCATGGCTTCGGCGGCGGTGCGCGCGGCAGGCGTCGGCCCACGCGACTCAGGCACCTCGACCACCGTCACCGGCGCAAGCCCGAGCTTGTTGCCGGCCATCTCGGTGCGGCCGAGATAATGCCTGAACAGGTCACGTTCCGGGCCTTGCTTCAGCCTGCCCACGGCAGCGATGAGAAGCCGCATGGCGCGACCTTGTAAGGCCTAGGCCCCCTGGAACGCTAGCGGCGGATCAGACCACCATGCGCTCCATCGGGCGGTCGGCGGACCACATCTTCTCCAGATTATAGAACTCCCGCACCTCTGGACGGAAAATGTGGACGATGATGTCGCCGGCATCGATCAGCACCCAGTCGCAATGGGGAAGGCCTTCGACGCGAGCGCGTCCGAAGCCTTCGTCCTTGAGCTTCCTGATGAGGTGATCGGCAACGGCGCCGACATGCCGTTGCGAGCGCCCCGAGGCTACGACCATCTGGTCGCCGATCGAGGTCTTGCCCTTGATGTCGATGCATACGACAGCCTCGGCCTTGGCATCGTCGAGTGTGTCGAGCACGACGTCGAGCAAACGGTTCGGGTTTGCGCGAAATGACGCAAAGCCGGAGGGAGGCGTACCCTTAGAGGTACCCTCTCTTGGTGAGCGCATGTTTTGGTGGATATCCTTCTGTCATTGCTCCTGCGGAAGCGGCTGCTCTTAGCCTCGCTTCGGCTAAACGCCGAAGCGGCTCATTCGTGCCGCCTCACCTCGAACATAGTCTGCGTCGCGGCAAAATTTCAATAGCTAGTGTCGCTTCGCCGCTTTCTTACTTTTCTTTGTGTCCTTCTTGTCCTTCTTCGCCCGCTTGGCATTTTGTTTCTTTTGCTGCTTGGCCGTCTTCTTCGGCTTCTTTCCCAGCTTTTTCACGGCCTTTCCCGCCTTGCGCGTCTTGGCGCGAGGTGGCTCGCCCTCCATGCCGGCGCGGAGCCGCGTGGAGGAGAGGCTCGACAGCGGCAGCGACAGCAAGGTCCAGGCCGGCGGATCCATGCTGGCAAGTCCGCGCGCATCGGATTCGTCGAGCGCGGCGAAGGCAAAGCGCTGCGCAGCCCTGCTCGCGCGAGCCTTGAGCCGGTAGCCCGGACGGTCGAGCACGGCGATCGGCACGAGGCCGAACAGCCTTTCCCAGTCCCGCCAGCGATGGAACGAGGCGAGATTGTCGGCCCCCATCAGCCACACGAAATCGACGGAGGGAAAGCGCCGCTTGAGGAAACTGATGGTATCGACCGTGTAGGCGCTCGGGCGGCCGGCCTCGAAGCCCGTGACCTCGATCTTTGGATGGCGGGCAACCGAGCGCGCCGCGGCCATGCGCGTTTCAAGGTCAGGGGCCTTGCCGGCATCTTTGAGTGGATTGCCTGGGCTCACTAGCCACCACACCTGATCGAGGCCCAGCCGCTTCAAAGCCGCGAGACTGATATGGCGGTGCGCTTGGTGCGCGGGATTGAACGAACCCCCGAGCAGCCCGATGCGCATGTTCGGCGCCGCCATCGGCACCTTGAGATGCTCCGCAGGGCGCTTGCTGTCCTTCTTACCCATGAGGCGTGACGATTGGGATGCTCAAGGACGGATCTGGCCTGAACCGTGCACGACATATTTGAAGGTCGTGAGTTGCTCGAGCCCCACAGGCCCGCGAGCATGGAAGCGCCCGGTGGCGATGCCGATCTCGGCTCCCATGCCGAACTCGCCGCCGTCGGCAAATTGCGTCGAGGCATTGTGCAGCACGATGGCGCTGTCCACGCGGGTGAGAAACTTCTCGGCCGCCGCCTTGTCCTCGGTGATGATGGCCTCGGTGTGCTGCGAGCCGTAGCGCGCGATGTGGTCGATGGCTTCGTCGAGCCCGTCGACTACCTTCACCGCGATGATGGCGTCGAGAAATTCCTTCGCCCAATCCTCTTCAGTCGCCGGCTTGACGCGCGCATCGGCTTTTTGCGTGTCGGCATCGCCCCTCACCTCGCAGCCGGCCTCGAGCAGCATCTTGACCAGAGGCGCAAGATGCGTCGGCGCCGCGGCGCGATCGACGAGCAAAGTCTCCGCCGCGCCGCACACGCCCGTCCGCCGCATCTTGGCGTTGAGCACGATGGTCTTGGCCATGGCCGGGTCCGCAGGCTGATGCACATAGACGTGACAGACGCCTTCGAGATGCGCGAACACCGGCACCCGCGCCTCTTCCTGCACGCGGGCGACGAGGCTCTTGCCGCCGCGCGGCACGATCACGTCGATGGCGCCGCCAAGGCCGGCGAGCATGAATCCCACCGCTTGGCGATCAACGGTCGGCACGAGCTGGATCGCTGCTTCCGGCAACCCTACCTCGGCGAGGCCTTCGGTCAGCGCGTTGCAGATCACGAGCGACGTAAGGAAGCTCTCAGAGCCAGAGCGCAGGATCACGGCGTTGCCTGACTTGAGGCAAAGCCCGCCGGCATCCGCCGTCACATTCGGCCTACTCTCATAGATGATGCCGATCACCCCGAGCGGCACGCGCACGCGCGAGATCTGCAAGCCGTTCGGCCGCGTCCAGGACGCGGCTACTTCGCCGACCGGATCCGGCAATGCGGCGATGTCGCGCAAGCCTTTCGCCATCGCCGCCACGCGCGCCTCGTTCAGCGCCATCCGGTCGATGAAGGCCTCGTCGCGACCCCTGCCACGCGCGGCGTCGATATCGTTCTTGTTGGCTTCGAGGATCGCGCCCGTGCGTGCCTCGATGCGCCTCGCCATGGCCTCGAGCGCTGCGTTTTTCTGCGCCGTCGAGGCAAGCGCCAGCTCACGCGCGGCGTCGCGAGCGAGGCGCCCCATATAGAGCATCATCGGCTCAATGCTTGCCTGCGGCTGCCCGGCCAGAACCGACATCACTTTTCCTCAACTCTTCCGGTGCAGCACCATATCGTCGCGGTGGATCAGCTCCGGATCGCCACGGTAGCCGAGAATCTCCGCGAGTTCACTGCTCTTGCGCCCGATGATGCGGCGCGCATCTTCATGGTCGTAGGCGGCGAGCCCGCGTCCCAGCTCGGCGCCCTCGCCGTTCCGGATGACCACGGCGTCGCCGCGCTCGAAGCTTCCTTCTATCTTGGTGACGCCGGCTGGCAACAGGCTCTTGCCGCGCGTGAGCGCCTCGGCGGCGCCCTTGTCCACGATCATCGCGCCTTTCGGCTCGAGCGTGCCAGCGATCCAGCGCTTGCGCGCCGCCACGGGATCCGAATGCGCGAGGAACCAGGTGCAGCCGCCGGGGCCGGCAAGCGCTGCAAGCGGATTGAGCACCTTACCGCTCGCGATCGCCATATGCGTGCCTCCGGCAACGGCGATCTTCGCCGCCTCGATCTTGGTCACCATGCCGCCGCGCGACAGCTCGGAGCCAACATCTCCGGCCATAGCCTCGATCTCCGGCGTGATGTCACGGACTTCGTCCAGCCGCTTTGCCTCGGGCGCCGACCCAGGCGGCGCCGTATAGAAGCCATCGACGTCGGACAGCAAGACAAGACAGTCGGCGCTCATCATCGAGGCGACGCGCGCCGCGAGCCGGTCGTTGTCGCCATAGCGGATCTCGCTCGTCGCCACCGTGTCGTTCTCGTTCACCACCGGGACGGCGCCGAGCTTGAGAAGGGTGGTCACCGTGTTGCGCGCGTTGAGATAGCGCCGCCGTTCCTCGGTGTCGCCGAGCGTGAGCAGGACTTGCGCCGCAACGATGCCGCGGGCCCGGAAAGCGTCCTCGTAAGCATGGGCAAGATCGATCTGTCCAACCGCCGCAGCGGCCTGGCTGTCCTCGAGCTTGAGCGGGCCCTTCGGCAGCTTCAGCACGTTGCGGCCGAGCGCGATGGCGCCCGACGACACGACGATGATCTCCTTGCCTTGCGCTTTGAGCTTGGCGATGTCGTCGCAGAGCGAGCCGAGCCAGGACGCTTTCAACGCGCCGGTCGCACTATCCACGAGAAGCGAGGAGCCGATCTTGACCACGAGCCGCTTGGCGCTTGCCCACTCCGCTCTCATGGCTGCCACCCGGCTTCGCGCGGCTCAGGCGCGTTGCGCTTGGCGCGGGCCGCCCTGATCACTTCGGCGAGCTCGCGTAACGCGGGCGTCATGCCTTTCCCGCTCACCGCCGAAAGGACGAGAGGCTTGCGGCCAGCAGCCTTGGCGAGCGACTTTGCCTTTCGCTTCAGCTCATCGTCGGGCACCGCGTCGCACTTCGACAGCGCCACGATCTCAGGCTTCTCCTCGAGCCCGGCACCATAGGCTTCGAGCTCGCCGCGGATGATGCGATAGGCCTCGGCGGGATCGTCGAGAGTCGCGTCGACGAGATGCAACAGCACGGCGCAGCGCTCCACGTGACCGAGAAAGCGGTCGCCGATGCCTGCCCCTTCATGCGCGCCTTCGATCAATCCCGGAATGTCGGCGAGCACGAAGTCGGTGCTGTCGACTCGCATCACGCCGAGATTGGGATGGAGCGTGGTGAAGGGGTAGTCGGCGATCTTCGGTTTCGCCGCGCTCACCGCGGCGAGGAAGGTTGACTTGCCGGCATTCGGCAGGCCGACGAGCCCGGCATCGGCGATCAGCTTGAGCCTCAGCCAGATGGTCATCTCCTCGCCGGGCTGTCCGGGATTGGCCCGGCGCGGCGCCTGATTGGTGGAGGACTTGAAGCGTGTATTGCCGAAGCCGCCATTGCCGCCACGGAGCAACACCACGCGGTCGCCGGGCTTGACGAGGTCGGCGATCAGCGTCTCGCCGTCCTCCTCGAAGACTTGCGTGCCGGGCGGCAGCTTCAGGACGACGTCGGCGCCGCCCGCGCCGGTGCGGTTCTGGCCCATGCCGTTGCCGCCCTTCTTCGCCTTGAAGTGCTGCTGGTAGCGATAGTCGAGCAGCGTGTTGAGATTCGCCACGCATTCGACGATGACGTCGCCGCCCTTGCCGCCGTCGCCGCCGTCAGGGCCGCCGAACTCGATGAACTTCTCGCGGCGGAAGCCGATGCAGCCGTTGCCGCCGTCGCCGGAGCGCACATAAACCTTGGCTTGATCGAGGAACTGCATGGGACGCGGGTCACAGGACTAAGGGCCACCTCTCCCCTTGGGCGAGAGGTCGCGCCGAGCTGGCTCGGCGGGTCAAGGGTGTTTAAAACACAGGTTGTTTAACTTAAAACTCCCCCTCACCCCAACCCTCTCCCCGCTGCGGAGAGGGGGAACGCTTCCTGCCCAGGGCGTAAAGAGGCCAGCGCCCGCTCCCGGGTGAGCCGGTAGGTGAGGCAGCGCGCCTTGTTGTTGCGGGCGGCGCAATCGCGCAACACCTCGCCGGAAGGCTCGAAGCCGAGCTTGGCGATCACCCGCGCCGAAGCCGGGTTCTCCTTGAAATGGCCGACGGTGAGATAGTCGAAGCGCTCTTTGTGAAAGGCATGCAGGATGAGCGCCCGCGCGGCTTCCGTGGCATAGCCCATCCCCCAATAGGGCTTGCCGATCCAATATCCCATCTCGGCGTGGGTCTTCTCGGTGGCGCGATAGCCGACGCAGCCGATCAGCACGCCGCCGCGGTCGATGGCGAAGGCGACACCTTCTTCGCCGGCCTGCAGGCTTTGGATCCAATCGACCGCCATCTCCTCGCTATAGGGGTGCGGGATCGTTCCGGTCATGCTGGCGACCTCGTAGTCGCCGGCGAGCAGGCTGATGCTCGCCGCATCGGCGAGCACCGGGGTGCGCAACAGGAGTCTTTCGGTGCGGATGGCCACGAGGGCAGGATACGCGGTGCCGGCCCATTTTGTCATTGCCCGCCTTCGCGGGAATGACACACGTACGAAGTTAGCTCGGCTTCACCGAAACGTAGACGCG
>DASUZQ010000070.1:0-2651 GCA_036376815.1 Methyloceanibacter sp.
GTGAAACCTTGCATTTTGTGCGTCGCAATGACATATTGTTGCAACGCGGCATGACCCTCCTGTTGTGCCGCTGCCCTCCTTGGGCGTTTCCTCCCTAGACTTGGGCCGTTCGGATCCATTCGAACGGCCCCTTTTTTTGCCCAAGGCCTTGGCTACTCGGCGGCGGCGCGCGGAACCGCGATTTCCGGAACCGAGGCGATCAGGGCCCGCACCATCCCTTCCAAATCGCGCTTTATCCGGTCAAATCCCGACGATTTGTCGAAGGTGCCCTCATGCATATAGAGCGCGCGGTTGACCTCGACTTGAAGGGCATGCACGCCGGCATGCGGCCGGCCGTAATGCTCGGTGATGTAGCCGCCGGCATAAGGCTTGTTCAACGCCACCACATAGCCTTGGGCTTTCAGCGCCTGGGCCGCGGCCCTGGTCAACTCGCCGCTGCACGAGGTGCCGTAGCGGTCGCCCAGGACGAAGTCGGACCTGGCGCCGCCCTGATCGGAGATCGGGTTCGACGGCATCGAGTGGCAGTCGACGAGCACGGCGAGCCCGAAGGCTTGCCTCGCCTCGGCGAGCAGCGCCTTCAGCGTATCGTGGTAGGGCGTATAGAGCAGGTTGATGCGTTCAAGCGCCGCAACCAGCGACAGAGGCTCGCGATAAATCTCGTCGGACTCCGAGACGATGCGGGCGATGGTGCCGAGCCCGCCCACCACGCGCACCGACTGGGTGTTGGCGTAATGCGGCAGGCCGTCCCGGATCAGCGCCGGGTCGAGCTCGTAAGGCTCACGGTTGACGTCGAGATAGGCGCGCGGGAAATGGGCATAGAGCAGGGGGCTGCCGAGCCCGCTGACAAAGCCGAACAACTCCTCGACATAGGCGTCCTCGGAGCGGCGGAGCGTGAGCGCGTCGAGCTTTGAGCTCGCCAGGAAGGCGTTGGGATAGACACGGCCGCTATGGGGGGAGTTGAACACCAAGGGGGCGGCAAGTTCGGCCGGCTTCGCCACCTGGAAGGGGGGCGAAAGGTCCTTCTCGATCGCCTCAGCCTCGTTTCGGCTCATCAGCTAGACCTTGTCCTGGCGGGAGCCGGCCGAGAGGGACAGCCCAGAATCGCCTGTAAACTCTGCCAATGAGAGTTGAACCTGTCCAGGCGTGTTCTGCCTTGTGCGGAAGGCAATAAGACGCGATGATTTGGCTCTCATGGTGGCGGGGCCGGACGGGTGGGGCGAGACCAGCAAGCGGTCGTTTACCAAGTTCATTTAGGGCGTAGCGTCTAGAGGGGGAAGAGGGATGGTGGCCAACGATCCGGACGCGCGCTGCGTTCAGCGTATTCTCCTTGCCGAGGACGACGAGGACATGCGCCGCTTCCTGGTGAGGGCGCTCACCAAGGCCGGGTACGACGTCGTGTCGTTCGGCAACGGGCTCGAAGCCTACGAGCGCCTGAAGGAGGAGCCCTTCACCCTGCTTCTCACCGATATCGTGATGCCGGAGATGGACGGCATCGAGCTTGCGCGGCGCGCAAGCGAGCTCGACCCCGATTTGAAGATCATGTTCATCACCGGCTTCGCCGCGGTCGCGCTCAATCCCGACAATCATGCGCCGAAAGACGCCAAGATCCTGTCCAAGCCGTTTCACCTGCGCGATCTGGTCGATGAGGTGGAGCGCCTGCTCGCTGCCTGAAGCCGGGCGAGCCGCGGGTTGCCTTCGAGGGCTCTGACCCGATATAGAAGCCGTCCTGAACGGAAAGGGCGCGTAGCTCAGCGGTATGAGCACTGCGTTGACATCGCAGGGGTCACTGGTTCGATCCCAGTCGCGCCCACCATATTTTTCAATGGACTAAGTACAGCCTAACGCATTTTGAGCAGTGGTCGCTGGTGCAGATGTACCATCGACCCAGCCTCGGATAGCTGGAGCCTGGGAGCTGCCTAGATCCATGGCCCTACTCCACGTTGCAGTTACCGGACGCGATCGGCGACATCTGTCCGAGCTTCGGAACAAATTCCGGGTGGTCGTCGTGGGGGCCCGAGAGACCCGGCAAGGCATCGTTGTGGATGCCTACATCCCGGCGGAGCGCTCCGACTGGCTTCGGAAGAAGGGTTACGGCGTCGAGCTCCTCGAGGAGGTCGAGGCTCCAGGTCGCGCCCGCCAGGCCGAAGGCCGTGCCGCGGCAGAGACTCGGCTCAGGCGCGGACGCTACGGCGACGTGATCTGGGGCGGCGGGTACCTCACCGTCGACGAGGTCGAAGCCGCCATGGTGCTGGGCGAGAAAAATCATCCCAAGGTCCTCGAGCGCATCCCGCTCCCCCATCTGACCTGGGAGAAGCGCCGGTGCCACGCCTTCCATATCGGCACGGGCGGGGGCAAGAAGCGTCCAGCGGTCTGCTTTCTTGCCGGAGTACACGGACGTGAATGGGGCGGACCTGACATCTTGGTCTACCTCGGCATGATTCTTTCGCGCGCCTACCGCGACGGGAAGAGCATCAGATTGGGCCATGAGGTTTTCACCCCGGCCCAGGTGCGCGCGATCGTTGAGACGCTAGATGTCGTAGTCTTTCCCCAGGTGAATCCCGACGGCCGCCATTTCAGCATGGAGCGGTATCCATGGTGGCGGAAAAACCGGAGGCCGCCACCCAAGGGGCGCGGCTCGAAGAGCATCGGCG
>DASUZQ010000071.1:0-3991 GCA_036376815.1 Methyloceanibacter sp.
GGCGGCGGGGCCGCTTCTGCTGCGGTCGGCGCCGGCGCCTTAGGAGCTGGAGAAGCGGCCGCAGGCGCTTCGGCCGCCGGTGCCTCTGCGGCAGGCGCGGCAGGCGCCGCTGCATTCTGCTCGCTTCCGGCAGGAGCGACCGGCTCGTTCGTCTTGCAGTTGGTGAGCCAGACGTCGAACACCGGGTGCTCCACGGCGTGAAGGCCGGGGCTATCGGCGAACATCCAGCCGGTGAAGATACGCTCGACCTCTCCGGTGAGCTTGATCTCGTCAACCTCGACGAAGGAGTCGGTGTGCGGCGGCTCGGTCGGCGGCCGGGTATTGCAAACCCGCGGCGTCACTTTCAGCGCGCCGAACTGCACCGTCTGATTGATCGGAATTTCCAGATGCGAGATGCGCCCCGTCACCTTGTCGAGAGCGGCAAACTCGGCGATCTGGTTCTGGATGGTATCGGCACGCGCAGTGGATACGCCAAGCACCGCGGTGGCGGCGGCAAGACCGAACAGCAGAGCAAGATGAGCGCAAGCCGCTTCTGGCCGTTGCATCATGCCTAGCACCCTCTGAACCGGGTCACGCGTCCTCACGCCGCCGCCCCTGGTAGGCCAAGGCCTCTGCCATGAATCTGGCATCGGTGTGGCGAGGACAATGCGGCCTCCCCTCACCCAACCCGCTCCGCGGCAAAACGGAGCCTGATATGGTCGGCCGTCCACACGCCGTCCGCATCGCAAAGCGCCGGGCGCAACAGCTCGATGACCTCGGAGAATACCTCCGCCCGTTCGGGCTCCTCGAACTGCTCGAAGAAGGAGCGGCCGAAGGTCTCGAGCCATCCCCTGATGCCGATATCGAGCTCTGTCGGCCGCGGCACGAGCATGATGGCCTTGACCGCAAAGCCGCCCTGCTCGAGCAGCCTGCGATATTCGGCGACCGAGGGAAAGAACCATGGCGCGACTTTGTCCGGATCACCGCCGTGCAGGGCACCGACCGCCCGTATGGCAGTGGCGATGGCCGCCACATTGCCGTGACCGCCGAATTCGCCGGCGAAGCGGCCGCGCGGGCGAAGCGCACGGCGGACGCCGGCGATCACGAGCTCGGGCCGGCGCATCCAGTGCAGCGCCGCATTGGTGAACACCGCGTCGAACTCATCCTCGAAGGGCAGTGCATGGCCGTCGACTTTTTGCACCTTCAGGCCCTTGGCAGCAGCAGCGGCCAGCAGCTCCTCGCTCAAATCGGCGCCAAGCACATCGGCGCCCCGCGCGGCGATCTCTTGCGTGAGCACGCCGTCGCCGCAGCCAAGGTCGAGGACGCGCTCGCCTTGCACCGGCGCCAGCAGATCGAGCACCGGACGGGCAAGGTCCGAGACGAAACGGCCTTTCACGGCATAGTCGTCGGCCTGCCAGCGCTGCACCGGCTTCGGCGGCGTCATGTGCACGGCGCTCATTCCGACGGTCCCGGCTGCCACGGTTCGTAGTCGCGGGGGATCACCTTCCCGCCGTCCGGATTGAGGATGCTGCCAGGCGGCCGGTAGGCCTCAGGCGTTCCGGTCAAGTTCGGCACATAGGATTGCTGCCAGGGCTTGGCCTTATAGGTTTCGTCGGTCGGGGGCACGTCCACGGTGTAATGCAGCCAGCCGTGCCATTCCGGCGGAACCAGTGAGGCTTCGGATTGGGCGGGGTAGATCACCCAGCGCCGCTTTGCGTCCTTGGTCTGGTAGTAGACGTTGCCGAAGCCGTCCTCGCCCACGCGGGTGCCGTAGCGCCAAGTGAAGAGGCGGGTGCCGATGGTGTTGCCGGTCCACCAGGCGAAAAGCTCGGTCAGGAGTTTCATGCTGGATGATCGCGCCGCTTGAGGTCGGCCGGACTATGGCGGGAGCCCAAGCCTCTGTCCAGACGGGGAGGCCGTTTTGGCGCGTCCGGGACGAATGGCCTCGCCGCTCTTCCTGCTCGCTACTCATTTAATATGCGTACGGAGCAGCGCGGCGATGCCCCTCCCCCGCGAGCTTCGGAGGGGGCCCGGGAGGCCGGTTTGTTCACAGCTCTTCCCCAGGGTAGCGCACAGGATTTAGTGGAAATTAAACAGATGCTTCCTATATGTTGATATGAAAGTTGATGATGGCACCGAATCGCCTCACGTTCGCTGGTTCAAAATAAGGCGTTTAAACGCGGGGGAAAGAAAGAATGCGGATCGAAAGACGTTTCACTGAGCCTGGAAAATCGCCGTACGACGCCATCCCCTTCCGGGACAGCGCGAGCGAGATCCGCAATCCAGACGGCTCGGTGGTCTTCCATCTAGAAAGCTTCATGGTGCCGGCTCATTGGAGCCAGGTCGCCGCCGACATCCTTGCCCAGAAATATTTCCGGAAAGCCGGCGTGCCGGCTGTCGCCAAGAGGGTCGAGGAAGAGACCGTTCCCTCTTGGCTCTGGCGGTCTATCCCCGACCAAAGGGCTCTCGAGTCGTTGCCGGAGACTGAGCGCTTCATCGGCGAAACCGACGCCCGCCAAGTGTTCGACCGGCTGGCCGGGACCTGGACCTATTGGGGTTGGAAGGCCGGCTATTTCACCACCGAGGAGGACGCGAGCGCCTTCTTCGACGAGCTTCGCTACATGCTCGCCAAGCAGATGGGCGCGCCAAACAGCCCGCAATGGTTCAACACCGGGCTGCACTGGGCCTACGGCATCGACGGCCCGAGCCAGGGCCATTACTACGCGGATTTCGCCACCGGCGAGATCAAGGCCTCAGAGTCGGCCTATGAGCATCCGCAGCCGCACGCCTGCTTCATCCAGTCGATCGATGACGACCTCGTCAACGAGGGCGGCATCATGGACCTCTGGGTGCGCGAGGCCCGCCTGTTCAAATATGGCTCGGGCACCGGATCGAATTTCTCCAAGCTGCGCGGCGAGAACGAGCCGCTGTCGGGCGGAGGCAAGTCCTCTGGCCTGATGAGCTTTCTCAAAATCGGGGACCGCGCGGCCGGCGCCATCAAGTCCGGCGGCACCACGCGGCGCGCCGCCAAGATGGTGGTGGTGGACATCGACCACCCGGACATCGAGAGCTACATCAACTGGAAGGTGATCGAGGAGCAGAAAGTCGCGGCGCTCGTCACCGGCTCCAAGATCCTGTCCGAGCGGCTCAACGCCATTCTCAAGGCTTGCGTCAATTGCGAGGCCGACGGCGACGGCTGCTTCGATCCGAAATGCAATCCGGCGCTGAAGCGCGAGGTGAAGGCCGCGCACAAGGCCAAGGTGCCAGACAACGCCATCCGCCGGGTGATCCAGTTCGCCCGCCAGGGCTACACCTCGATCCATGTCCCGGTCTACGACACCGATTGGGACTCTGAAGCCTACCGCACCGTCTCAGGCCAGAATTCGAACAACTCGGTGCGCGTCACCGATGAGTTCCTGCGCGCGGTCGAGGCCGACGCCGACTGGCACCTCACCTTCCGCAAGGACGGCAAGATCGCCAAGACGGTGAAGGCCCGCGAGCTGTGGGAAGAGATCGGCAGCGCCGCCTGGGCGTGCGCCGATCCAGGCATCCAGTTCCACACCACCATCAATGACTGGCACACCTGCCCCGCCTCGGGGCCGATCAGGGCCTCTAATCCTTGCTCGGAATACATGTTCCTCGACGACACCGCCTGCAATCTCGCCTCGCTCAATCTCATGGCATTCAGAAACGAGGACGGCAGCTTCGACGTAGAGGCCTACGAGCACGCCATCAGGCTGTGGACGGTGGTGCTCGAGATCGCGGTGACCATGGCGCAGTTCCCTTCGCGCCGCATCGCGCAACTCTCCTACGAGTACCGGACGCTTGGCCTCGGCTACGCCAATATCGGCGGCCTGCTGATGGCCTCGGGAATTCCTTACGACTCCCCGGAAGCGCGCTCGCTGTGCGGGGCGCTCAGCGCCATCATGACCGGCGTCTCCTATGCCACGAGCGCCGACATGGCACGCGAGCTTGGGGCCTTCCCGCGCTTCGAACCGAACCGAGAGCATAT
>DASUZQ010000072.1:0-10195 GCA_036376815.1 Methyloceanibacter sp.
GGCGTCTACACGCGGACGCTGGAGAAAGCCGGCGTGCGCATCATCCTGGACCGCGCCGTGCTCGATGATCCGCACACGGTGAGGCTCGCGAACGGCGATGCGCCGATCAACGCCAAGACCATCCTGGTCGCCACCGGCGGCCATCCGATGAATCCCAAGCTGCCAGGCTCTGAGCATTTGATCAGCTCCAACGAATGCTTTCAGCTCGAACAGCTGCCGGCGAGCATCGCCATCATTGGGGCGGGCTATATCGGCATGGAGTTCGCTTCGATCTTTGCCGGGCTCGGGGTGAAGGTCACCGTGATCCATCGCGGCGATCAGGTGTTGCGCAACTTCGATGCCGATCTGCGCGATGGGTTGGCCGAGGCCATGCGCAAGCGCGGCATCGACATCCGCATCAACACGGAAACCGCCGGCATCGAAAAGGTAGATGGAGGTTACCGCGTCCATTTCAAACGTGGCGACAGTCTCCATGCCGGCCTGGTCATGGCCGCCACCGGCAGGCTTCCCAACACCATGGGGCTTGGGCTCGACAAGGCCGGTGTCGATCTCGGCTGGAACGGCCATGTCGTGGTCGACGAGTTCTCGCGCTCCTCGGTCGGCAATATCTATGCCGTTGGCGACGTGACCGACCGCGTGAACCTGACGCCGGTCGCCTTCCATGAAGCGACGGCCTTCGCCGAGACGGTGTTCAACGATCAAGCGACCCCCGTCGACCATGCCATGATCCCGACCGCCGTGTTTTCCGATCCGGAGATCGGCACGGTCGGCCTCTCGGAGGAATCGGCGCGGGAGATGGGCCATGTGGTCGACATCTACAAGATCGCATTCCGGCCGCTCCGATACACGCTCGCCGGCCGCGACGAGAGAATGCTGATGAAGCTCGTGGTCGACATGACGTCCGACAAGGTGCTCGGCTGCCATATCCTTGGGCCCGACGCTGCCGAGATCGTCCAGATGGCGGCGATCGCGCTCAAGATGGGCGCGACCAAGGCGCAGTTCGACATGACCATGGCGCTCCATCCAAGTGCGGCCGAGGAGCTCGTCACGCTGAGGCACAAATGGGAAGCGCCAACTCCCATGGCAGGGTCGGATGCGGCGGCTTGAGGATAAGATCGCGCTCGTCACCGGCGCCGGCGCCGGCATCGGCCGCGCTATCGCCGAGACCTTCGCTCGCGAAGGCGCTCACGTGGTGGTCGCCGACCGTGACGGCGAGGCGGCGCGCGAGGTCGCCGACGCCATCACAAAGAGCAACGGCGCGGCGCAGGCCGAGACGGTCGATGTCACCGACACGGAGCAAGTGAAGGCGCTGATGGGCCGCCTGGCTGAAAAGTTCGGCCGCCTCGACGTGCTGGTAAACAATGCCGGCGTCGGCGAGAGGAGCGATTTCCGCCATCTCGACGATGCCGCCTGGGACAAAGTGTGGAAGACCAATGTCGACGGCACGGTGCGCTGCGCGCGCGAAGCCTTCGATCTGCTCAAAGCCTCGGGCAACGCCTCGATCATCAACCTGTCCTCGGTAATGGCCACCAAGCATACGCGGCAGATGTCGGTCTATTCGGCGACCAAGGGCGCAGTGTCGGCGCTGTCGCGGAGCCTCGCGGTCGAATATGCGCCTTACGGCATCCGCGTGAATGCGCTCTGCCCCGGCTATGTGGAGACGGCGCTGATCGGCCGGTACATGCAGAAGCCGATGATCGCCAAGGCGCTGCTCACCCAGACTCCGCTCAGGCGCTTCGGCACGCCGCAGGACATCGCCAATGCCGCATTGTTCCTCGCCTCCGACGAGGCCGCCTACATCACCGGCGCCGGGCTGCATGTCGATGGCGGCATGAGCACGACGCTCTAGGGCATGATCATCGTGTCGTCGATGATGCCGTCGACCACGGCGACGAGTGCCGCCTGCTCGCTGCCGCCCAAGGCCTTCACTGCCTCGAAACGGGCGAGCTGCCGGTCGGCGCTCGTGCCTTCCTTGACGATGTCGCGCGCCCTGGCGACCTCGGGGACGCAATCGAAATGCTCGGCGTCCTCGGCGATCAAATCGAGCAGCTCCTCCATCAGCTCGGGGAAGGGCACCAGCGTGCCCTTGCCGAAATCGACCATACCCTCGCCGGTGCCGTAGCGCTGGGCGCGCCAGCGGTTCTCGCGCACCAGGAAGGGGGGGTAAGTGCGCCAGCGCTGGTTCTGACGGCGCAAGCGGTAAAGCATGCGCAAGATGCAGCGGTAGAGCGCGGCGATGGTGATGCCGTCGGCGAGCAGCGGGCAAACATCGGTGATGCGCATCTCAAGCGTGGGGAAGCGCGCCGAGGGCCTTAAGTCCCACCAGATCTTGGTCGCGTCCTCGATCAGCCCGGCATTGACCAGGACCTCGATCGAGCGGGCATATTCGCTGTAGCTGCCAAACTGATACGGCATGCCGGTGCGGGGAAGCTCGTCGAACACCGCGAGGCGGTAGGATTTCAAGCCCGTCGCTTGTCCCTCCCAGAACGGGGAGGAGGTCGAAAGCGCAAGCAGATGGGGCAGGAAGTAGGCCGCTTGTCCCAGCAGGTCGATGCGCAGATCGTCGTCCTCGATCCCGACATGAACGTGCATGCCGCAAATCACGAGCCGGCGCGCAACCTGCTGCAGGTCTTGCGCCAGCACATTGTAGCGCTCCTTGTCGGTGTGCTGCTGGCTCCGCCAAGTGGCGAAGGGGTGGGTGGATGAGGCGATAGGGGCAAGGCCGAACTCGTCGGCGATGGTGCCGACGGTGGTGCGCAGCCTGATCAGCTCTTCGCGCGCTTCCGCAATCGTGTGACACACGCTGGTGCCGACCTCGATCTGCGAACGCAGGAACTCAGGGCTGACCTGGCTGCCATAGTCGAGCAAGGTCTCCTGGCATTTGGCGAGGAGGGCAGGGGGCGGCTCTTGTGCCAAGTCGCGGCTGTCCTTGTCGACGAGGAGGTATTCCTCTTCGATGCCGAGTGTGAAGCTTGGCTCGCGAATGGCCATGGCGGCGCAATGTGGCACAATCGGATGACAGCGTGTAGCCGCTTCGCGTCTATTGGATGACGCCGCCGAGAAGAACGCCCACGAGATAGGCGATGATGGCTGCCGAGATGCCGATGGCGAAGGTTTCCAGCCCCGCCCGCCACCATGGCGCCGGCGACCAGCGGCTGCGCAGCGAGCCGATGGAGAAGAAGGTGAGCCCGGTCATGACCGTGGAGGCCTCGATCGTGGCGGGAAGTCCGAGCACGAAGGGGATGAGCGGGATCGAGCCGCAGACGATGAAGGCGAGGAAGGTGGTGAGCGCGGCCCGTCCCGGCGAGCGGCTGATCGGCGGCAGACCGTGCTCCTCGGTCATCATGGTCTCGATCCAGCGCTCTCGCTTCTGAGTGATGACCTTTACGGCGCTGTCGAGCGCTTCGCCCTCGAATCCCTTGGCCTGAAAGATCTGCCTGATCTCCTCGCGCTCGCCTTCCGGCGCAATCTCGACGTGGCGCTCCTCCATGTTGCGCACATGCTCGTATTCCTCGATCTCGGCCCTGGTGCCGGAAAAATTGGCGGCGGCCATGGAGAAGCCGTCGGCGAGAAGGTTGGCCACCCCGAGAATGAGCAGGGCTTTGGTGGAGAGCGCCGCGCCTGTCACACCGGCGACCACGGCGAAGGTGGTCACGGTGCCGTCGATGCCGCCATAGACCCAGTCGCGCAGATAGCTGACCCGCGGCCCGTCCTCGAGCCGCTTGGCGATTTCGCTCGGGCGATGACCGTGCTCGAGATGTCGGGGGTCCACGCGGCAGCTCCTTTGGTGTTGGAGCTATGTGGCATGGGGAAAGGGGGGGGAGCAATGGCCGGGGTCGCAACTGCAAAGCGTTAGCCTTTAGCAACCATGGTCTGCTAGCCAGGTGCGGGCGAAGCGCCTATATAGCGTCAGCCCCTTTTTGGAGAGATTTCAGATGGCACCGCGATGGAGCCCCGATAGCTGGCGCTCTAAGCCGATCGAGCAGGTTCCGGTCTACCCGGACGAGAAGAAGCTTGCCGAGGTCGAGGAGCAGCTCGCCACCTTTCCGCCGCTGGTATTTGCAGGCGAGGCGCGGGAGCTGAAGGCGAAGCTCGCCCGCGTGGCCGCCGGCGAGGCCTTCCTGCTGCAGGGCGGCGATTGCGCCGAAAGCTTCGCCGAGCACCGCGCCGACGCCATCCGCGACTTCTTCCGCGTGCTGCTGCAAATGGCGGTGGTGCTGACCTATGCCGGCGGCTCGCCGGTGGTGAAGCTTGGCCGCATCGCCGGGCAGTTCGCCAAGCCGCGTTCGGCGCCGACCGAAGTGCAGAACGGCAAGGAACTGCCGAGCTATCGCGGCGACATCATCAACGGCATCGAGTTCACCGAGGAAGCGCGCACGCCCGACCCGCAGCGCATGCTGATGGCCTACCGGCAGTCGGCGGCGACGCTCAATCTGCTGCGCGCGTTCGCGCAAGGCGGCTACGCCAATCTCGATCACGTGCACCGGTGGAATCTCGGCTTCGTCAAGGACAGCCCGGCCGGGCATCGCTATCAGGAGCTTGCCGAGCATATTGCCGAGAGCTTGCGCTTCATGCGCGCATGCGGGCTCACCCCGGAGCGGACGCCCGAGCTTCGCACGACAAGCGTCTATACCAGCCACGAGGCGCTGATGCTCGGCTACGAGCAGGCCATGACTCGCGTCGATTCGACCTCAGGCGATTGGTACGCGACCTCAGGGCATTTCCTCTGGGTCGGCGACCGCACTCGCGAACTCGACCAGGCGCATATCGAGTTCCTGCGCGGCATCAAGAATCCGGTCGGCGCCAAAATCGGGCCTGCTTGCGGTCCCGACGAGCTCTTGCGCCTGATCGATGCGCTGAACCCGGCGAACGAGCCCGGGCGGCTCACGCTCATCGGCCGCTTCGGCGCCGACAAGGTTGGTAAGCACCTTCCGCCGCTGATCCGCGCCGTGGAGCGCGAGGGAAAGACCGTGGTGTGGGCCTGCGACCCGATGCACGGCAACACCATCAAGGCAGCCGGCGGCTATAAGACCAGGCCCTTCGACCTCATCCTGCGCGAGGTAGAGACCTTCTTCGACATTCATCGTGGCGAAGGCACCCATGCGGGCGGCATCCATGTCGAGATGACCGGGCAGAATGTCACCGAATGCGTTGGCGGTGCAAAGGCCGTGACCGAGACGGACCTGTCCGACCGCTACCACACTCATTGCGATCCGCGACTCAATGCCGACCAGTCGCTCGAGCTTGCCTTCATCGTTTCCGAGCGGCTGAAGCGCGAGCGCGAGGGACGGCCCGAGCCCGAGATCTCCATTGCGGCGGGCGAATAGGTCAAAACTGAGCGGACAATAGTTCAACCGTCATGGCCGGGCTTGTCCCGGCCATCCACGTCTTAATCACGAGTGAGAGAAATCGTGGATGCCCGGCACAAGGCCGGGCATGACGAGTTCAATTTGGACATTTTCGCATTAAGTTCCTATCATGGTGTACGCGATCACAGACAGCTTCAAGCTCGCGCTTGCGCAATTGAACCCCGTCGTCGGCGACATCGACGGCAATCTGAAGAAGGCGCGGGTGGCGCGGGCGGAAGCCGCGGCAAAGGGCGCCGATCTCATCGCCTTCACCGAGCTTTATCTCACCGGCTATCCAATCGAGGATCTGGTGTTGAAGCCTGCGTTTCAGCAGGCAGCACGCGAGGCCTGCGAGGCCTTTGCTCGCGACACGAGCGACGGCGGCCCTGCCGTGCTCATCGGCCTTCCCTGGGCGGAAGGCCCGTTCGTGCACAACGCCGTGACCTATCTGGACCGGGGCCGCATCGAGGCCGTCAGGCTCAAATACAATCTGCCCAATTACGGGGTGTTCGACGAGAAGCGGGTTTTTGCCCCAGGTCCGCTCCCGGAACCGATCGAGGTGAGGGGGGTTTCGCTCGGCGTGCCGGTGTGTGAGGACATCTGGAGCGAAGAGGTCTGCGGAGCGTTGGCCAAGGCAGGCGCAGGGCTCCTGATCGTGCCGAACGGCTCGCCCTATTGGATGGACAAGCAGGGTCAGCGCTATTCGATCGCGCGGGCGCGCATCGCCGAGACCGGATTGCCCTTGGCCTATGTCAATCAGGTTGGAGGCCAGGACGAGCTCGCCTTCGACGGCGCCTCCTTTGTGCTCAACGCCGACGCTAGCCTCGCCGTGCAAATGCCGGCATGGGAAGTGGCGCTCGGCGTGACCGATTGGCGCAAAGACGGAAAGCGCTGGCGCTGCCTGCCTCAGCCTCTCGCCGCGATCGAGCAGGGCGATGCCGCCAACTATCTCGCCTGCGTCACTGGCTTGCGCGACTATGTGGAGAAGAACGGCTTCCCCGGCGTGGTGCTCGGGCTCTCTGGTGGCATCGACTCCGCCCTTTGCGTGGCCATGGCCGTGGATGCGCTCGGCTCCGCCCGCGTGCATGGCGTCATGCTGCCTTACCTCTACACCAGCAACGAGAGCCTGAACGATGCGGCACAGACCGCCGAGGCGCTGGGTGTCCGCTACGACATCATGCCGATCTCTCCGGCGGTGGAAGGGCTCACCAAGAGTCTCGCGTCGATTACCGACGGGGGTGACTCAGGCACGGCCGAGGAGAATTTGCAGTCGCGCGCCCGCGGCACGCTGCTCATGGGGCTCTCCAACAAATTCGGCCCGATGGTGATCACCACCGGCAACAAGTCGGAAGTATCGGTCGGCTATGCCACGCTCTACGGCGACATGAATGGCGGGTTCAACCCGATCAAGGATTTGTACAAGACGCAAGTCTATGCCCTTGCCCGCTATCGCAATCGCGAGCGGCCGAAGGGCTGCCTCGGGCCCACCGGCCGCGTCATCCCGGACAACGTCCTGACCAAGGCGCCGACGGCGGAGCTGAAGCATAACCAGCGCGATCAGGACACGCTGCCTCCTTACGACGTGCTCGACGATATTCTCAACTGCCTGGTCGAGCTCGAGCTGCCGTTGGCCGAAATCGTGGCGCGCGGTCACGCGCCGGAGGTGGTGAAGAAGGTCGAGCGCATGCTCTATCTCGCCGAGTACAAGCGCCGACAGGCTGCACCCGGTGTGAAGATCACCGCCAAGAATTTCGGCCGCGACCGGCGCTATCCCATCACCAACAAGTTCCGCGAGAAGCTCTAGCATGAGCGTCACCGTGCGCTTCGCGCCAAGCCCTACCGGCCGCCTGCACGCCGGCAACATCCGCACCGCGCTGCTCAACTGGATGTTTGCGCAGCAGCGGGGAGGGCGGCTGCTGCTGCGTCTCGACGACACCGACCGCGAGCGTTCCACCGAAGAGTTTGCCGACGGCATCCGCGAAGACCTGACCTGGCTCGGTCTTGCCTGGGACCGCGAGGTGAAACAGTCCGACCGCTTCGCGATCTATGGTGCAGCCGTCGAGAAGCTGAAGGCGAGCGGAAGGCTCTATCCGGCCTACGAGACGCAGGATGAGCTCGAGTTGAAGCGGAAGCGCCAGCTCGCCCGTGGGCGCCCGCCGGTCTACGACCGCGCCGCGCTGAAGCTCACAGACGCCGACCGCGAGAAATTGGAGTCAGCGGGACAAACTCCGCATTGGCGATTCAAGCTCGAGACGCGCGACGTGGTGTGGAACGATCTCATCCGCGGCGAGCAGCATGTCGACGCAGCCTCGCTGTCGGATCCGGTGCTGGTCCGCGCCGACGGCACCTATCTCTATACGCTGCCGAGCGTCGTCGACGACATCGACCTCGGCATCACCCATGTGGTGCGCGGCGAAGATCACGTCGCCAACACGGCGCCGCAGATTCAACTGTTCGAGGCGCTGGGCGCCGAGCCTCCCGCCTTCGGTCATCACAATCTCCTGGTTGGTCCCGAGGGCCAGGCGCTGTCCAAGCGCGAGCGGGCGCTGTCCATCCAGGGTATGCGCGAGGAGGGGCTAGAGCCGCTGGCAGTGGCGAGTTATTCGGCCGTCATAGGCACCTCCGATACAGTCGCTCCACATCCGAGCCTGCATGAGCTTGTCGTCCGCTTCTCCTTCGGGAAATTGTCGCGGGCTCCTGCGCGATTCGATGTCGCGGAGTTGCGCGCGCTGAACGCAAAGCTGCTGCACGCGCTGCCGTACGAAGCGGTGGCTCCTCGTTTGCACGACATGGGCATCAAAGACGGCGAGGCGTTTTGGCGCGCGGTGCGCTCCAATCTCGCGGTGCTGTCCGACGGGGGCGCCTGGTGGCGGGTGGTGAAGGGGCCGCTTCAGCCGGTGATCACCGACGCCGCGCTGTGCGAGCAGGCCGCGGCTCTGCTTCCGCCTGAGCCGTGGGATGAATCGACCTGGGAGCGTTGGGCGGCCGAGGTGAAGCAAGCGACCGGCATCAAGGGCAAGGCCTTGTTTCAACCCTTGCGGCTCGCGCTCACGGGCCGCGAGCATGGACCTGAGCTCAAGTTGCTCTTGCCGTTGGTCGGCCGGGAGCGCGCCCTTGCGCGGCTCGAAGGCAAGACGGCCTGATCGCTCTAGGCTATTGGGGCGCCGGCGCTGGCGTGCGCTTGGCGACGCTCGACTGCTGCGGCGCCGCATCTGCTGCTGCCGGTGCTGCATCCGCAGGGGGCGCCGGGGCCTCGGCTTGCGGTGCCGGCGCGCCGGCATTTGACGTTGACCCGGTCACATCGATTTGCGCCGGCTGCGGGGCTGGAGCTGCCGCCTGGGCCGTTGGTGCGGCACCCTTCTTCTTGCCGGGCTTGCCTGGCGCCGGCGTCGCTTCGGCCTTCTGATTCGCCGCCTCGATCTCGGTCGGATTGTATTCGTCCGCCTTGCACGAGCAGCCCTTGATATACGACTTGCGGTATTTGAAAGCCGCCGGCAGGTCCGCATAGGCCGTGCCATTCAGTGAAATGGCTTGATCAATTTCCTGGCCAGGATTGCGATAGACGTAGAGCTCGGCCGGCGCCGCGCAACTCGACTGGCAGACGGTGGCGTCCTGGGCCAAGCGGTTGGCATAGGTCTGATAGCTCACCGGGAAGAAAAACCCGTCGCAGGTCCGCACGCAAACCGAACGGTAGCGTCCGTTCGGATCGATGCTGCGATAGACCGGAGCTTCAGGCTGCTGCGCCTCCTGCTCGTCGTTGCCACGGCCGAACCAACCGAACAATCCGCCGCCGCCGCTGTCGCGGCGTGCCTGCTGCGGCATCGGCCTGCCGCCGGTGCAGCCGTTGCGCGCAAGCGCATCCATAAGCTCGGCCTGGCGCCGGCGCTTGCCTTGGCCGCTGGCAATTGCGTCGCGTTGCGCCTGGAACTGCTCAACCTGACGCCTTGCGTCCTCGACCTGGTCGTTCATCTTGAGGCATTTGGGGCTGCGCACCAGTCCGCGTCCGAAGATGAGGAAGCCCCTCTCGAAGCAACCGGCATCCTCCATCGCCGCCTGGGTCCCCTGGTAGAGGCGGGTCGCATTTTGAATTTGCTTGTCGATGCCAGGCAGCTCCTGGCGGCCGCCGCCGCCTTGAGCGCTGGCGAGCTCCTGTTGCAGCTGCATGCAGCGGATCTGGTGGTCGCTGTCCTGGGCGAGCGTGTCGCCTGCCATGCCGGTGACGGCAGCGCAGCACAGGGCAAGGATGGCAAGACTGCGGTAGCGGCCGACGCGGCGCACCGGAGAAGCGGGCGAAAGCTCGTGACGGGCGTTCAATTTTTGGCGTTTCCGAATGATGGCGACCCCTGAAAGGCCGTTCCGGCCCGGGCCTTAGGCCGTCCGCATTATGCCCGGCCAAGCTTAGGGGTCAATGCGGCATGAATAAGATGCCGAGCTTGACGGAGTTAACGTTTGCGCCCATAAGCTCATCCGTCATGGCGCAAGAACAACGCATCCTTATCATTTTCTGCGGCATTATTCCGGTCTAGCACAGAGCTGGCCCGGTCGTTCTTCCCTTACCTTTCACCTCCGTAAAAGAACCGAACGCCGGCCGGCCGTAAGGCAACGAGGCTATTGGTGGCGCTCAGGCTCTACAACACGCTCACTCGCAAGAAGGAGCCGTTCCAGCCCATCGATGCGGGCAATGTCCGCATGTATGTGTGCGGGCCGACGGTCTACGACTTTGCCCATATCGGCAACGCGCGCCCCGTCATCGTGTTCGACGTGCTGTTCCGCCTGCTGCGGCACCTCTATGGGGCGGAGCACGTCACCTATGTCCGCAACATCACCGACGTCGACGACAAGATCAA
>DASUZQ010000073.1:0-3578 GCA_036376815.1 Methyloceanibacter sp.
GATTGAACGGCGAGCACGGTCATACGCAACGCCTCACCAGATCAGCAGGCCGCGGCCGGGATTGGCCGGATCGCGCAAGGCGATCAATGCCGCCGCGATTGCGGCGATGAGAAGGCCATCGATACGGTCGAGCAACCCACCGTGGCCCGGGATGAGATTGCTCATGTCCTTGGCGCCGAACCGGCGCTTCGCCGCGCTCTCGCTCAGATCGCCGATCTGACACGCCGCGGCGATGGCCACGCTGACCAGGGCCAGGCGCCAGCCCGAGGTCTCCCCCAAAAACCAGGCAAAAGCAAATCCAATCAGCGCCGGCGCAAAGGTGCCGACCAGAAGCCCGCTCCAGGTCTTTCGCGGCGAGATTTGCGGGGCGAGTTTCGGGCCGCCGATCAGCCGGCCCCCGGCATAGGAGGCGGTGTCGGTGGTCCAGGCCACGGCCAGCAGATAGAGCAGCGCGGTGGCGCCGAGCGTCTGGTCGCTTCTCAGCCACACCATGGACCAGGCGGGGAGGACCGAATAGGCGATGCCGAGCAGCGACCAGCCGAGCGTGGGGGATGAGGCGGCGGCAAGGCCGGTCCCGGCGAGCGCGAGCGCTGCGGCAATGAGAGCAAGACCCGGCCTGGACACGGCCACAGTCACGGCGACGACGGCGACGGCCGCGGATTGCATCATGGCGATGGCATCGAAGCCGGCCTTCCGCACCAGCCGTCCCCACTCCCAGGAGACGATGACGCCTGAGGCTATGGCGAGAGCCACGAAGGTCCAGATGCTCACTACCACGGAGCCGAGCGCGAGTACCGCCATCACCACGGCTGATGTAAGCCGCGTTGTCATCTCCGATTTGTTGGGTTGAGCGCGGGGCTCGGCGCCGCTCGGCGTCACATCGAGCGGCGTCACGCGGTGGATCTCGCCTTGAGGCCGCCGAAGCGGCGCGTGCGCCGCTGATACTCGGCAATCGCGGCTTCGAGAGTCTCGCGCGAGAAGTCGGGCCAATAGGTATCGACGAAGACGAACTCGCTATAGGCGAGTTGCCACAGCAGGAAATTGCTCAAGCGGAGCTCGCCGCTCGTGCGGATCAGCAAGTCTGGATCGGGCAAATCAGCGGTGTCGAGATAGGAGCCGAACCGCTCTGGCGTGATATCGGACGGGTCGAGACTGCCTGCAGCCACCGCCTCGGCGACGCGCGCGGCGGCGCGGGCGATCTCGTCCCTGGAGCCATAGTTGAAGGCGATGGTGAGATTGAGCGCCGAATTCTCCTTGGTGAGGAGAACGGCGTCGTCGATCAGCCGCAAAATGTCGTCGTCGAGGCCTGAACGGGTGCCGATCACTCTGATCCTCACGCCATTCTTATGCAGATCGGCGAGGTCGCGCCTGACGAAGCGCCGCATGAGGCCGAACAGATCGTAGATTTCCTGCCGGGGGCGCGACCAATTCTCCGATGAGAAGCTGAACAGCGTGAGATGGGTGACGCCAAGCTCGAGCGCAGCCTTGACCGTGCGTCGCACGCTATCCACGCCCTGGCGATGACCCTCGGCGCGCGGCAGGCCCCGCTCGGCTGCCCAGCGGCCATTGCCATCCATGATGATGGCGATGTGCCGAGGTACCGGTGCCTCGGTCTCAGACCAGCCAAGCTCCTCTACTGCAAGCGTCACGTGTTCGGTGCTCCAATAAGGGTGACAGGCATTCTCGCTCTTGGCGCTGTCTCGCCGGCTAGACCTGCATAATCTCGGCTTCCTTGCTCGCGAGCGTCTCGTCGATTTCCTTGATGATCTTGTCGGTCAGTTCCTGCACCTTGGTGGACATCGAGTGATGCTCGTCCTTGCCGATGTCGCCGTCCTTCTCCATGCGCTTCAGGTGCTCCATGCCGTCGCGGCGGACGTTGCGCACCGCGACGCGCGCCTGCTCGGTGTATTTGTGTGCGACCTTCGCGATCTCGTGGCGCCGCTCCTCGTTCAGCTCCGGGATCGGCAGCCGAAGCAGCTGTCCTTCGACCACGGGGTTGAGCCCGAGATCGGATTCGCGGATGGCGCGCTCCACGGCGCCGACCTGTGACCGGTCCCACACCTGCACAGTGATCAACCGCGATTCCGGCACGTTAATGGTGGCGAGCTGATTGAGCGGCATTTGGCTGCCATAGGCATTTACCATGATCGGATCGAGCAGGCTCATATTGGCTCGGCCCGTGCGCAAGCCGCCGAACTCCTGCTTGAGCACGGCGAGCGCGCCACGCATCCGCCGCTCGATCTCCTTAAGGTCGAAGCCAGCCATGTCGCCTTTCCTCCTCGCGCGGTTGAAATCCGCGCTTGGGTCAGCTTGTGATCCCGCCCATCCGCCCGAAGTCGGCGGGTTGCGGCGGGCTAGGATATCGTGGTCGAGGACCCCTTCCCTTGCAAGACGGCAGCCAAACCGCCTTTTTCCTTGATGGAGAACACAATTATCGGAATCCGATTGTCGCGGGCAAGGGCGATTGCCGCCCCGTCCATGATCCTCAGGTCCTGGCGCAGCACATCGTCGTAGCTTAGAGCATCGTAGCGGCGCGCTTTGGGGTTCTTGGCCGGGTCGGAGTCATAGACGCCGTCGACTTGGGTGGCCTTGAAGATCGCGTCGCAGCCCATTTCTGCCGCCCGCAGCGACGCCGTGGTGTCGGTGGTGAAAAACGGGTTGCCGGTGCCGCCGACCAGAACGAGCAGATGGCCGTCTGCCAAATGGGCAAGCGCCCGGGCCCTGATGAAGGGCTCGCAGATGCTGATCATGGGAATGGCCGACATCACCCGCGCCGACCGGCCCCTGGCTTCAAGCGCCTGGCCGAGAGCGAGGCCGTTCAGCACCGTGGCCAGCATGCCCATGTAATCGCCGCTCACCCGGTCCATGCCGTCGGTGGCGGCGGCGAGGCCGCGATAGATGTTGCCGCCGCCGACCACGAGGCAGAGCTGGAGGCCAAGATCGGCGGCCTCACAGATATCGGCGGCGACCTGGTTCAGCACCTCCACGTCGATGCCGTAGCCGTTCTTGCCCATCAGGGCCTCGCCGGATAGCTTGACGAGCACCCGGCGGTAGCGGAGCGATCGGCCCATGCGTGGTTGTGCCATCAGCCGATCCCCCGGGCCTGCCTCTAGGACCCCGACGCAGCCGCGGCGACCTCCGCCGCGAAATCACTGTCAGGCCGGTCGATGCCTTCGCCAAGGGCGAAGCGATGGAACCCGGCGATTTTGATCGGCGTACCGACGCTCTCTTCGGTCGCGGCAAGCGCCTTGGCGACGGTCGTCTCCGGATCGTGGACGAAGGCCTGCGACAGGAGAACGACCTCCTCATAGAATTTGCGCAAGCGGCCTTCGACCATTTTCTCGATCACCACTGCCGGCTTGCCGGACTCTTTCGCCTGCTCGGTAAGCACCGCCCGCTCGCGCTCGACGAAAGCCGGATCAAGGCCGGCCACATCCACGCTTTGCGGATTGGCGGCGGCAACATCTATCGCGGCCTCGCCGCCGCCACCGACGGCATGGACCGGGTGAGCGGCGATTACATGGGCATGCTGGCCACGGTGCTGAACGGCCTCGCTCTCGGCCAGGCGCTTGAAGCCA
>DASUZQ010000074.1:0-6351 GCA_036376815.1 Methyloceanibacter sp.
AAAAAGCACCGCACGCTTCATTTGATATGTCGCCCGCGCTATCCTCAAACCCGATTAGTGTACTGTCCCGCCCGAAACGGTCATCTTTTTAACCGCGTCCGGGATGCGGCCGTGCTTCTTTTCCCAGGCCTCGATATCGGCGACCTGAAGCGAGTAGTTCGGGTTAGCCTTCACCTGATCGACGATCGAGATGACCACGAGCGGCCTTATCGCGTAAGTCGCAGGCAACTCGTCGATCGCCGGATATTCCGGCGCCCAATGGGCCGGCGGGTCGAGCTGCGTGCCGAGCTGATCGGTTCTTAGCGCGTATTCCGTCGCTTCGAAGCCGTGCTTCTCGTAGGTGTAGACGTCGCCCTTCTTGGCGAATCCCTCGGTGTCGGAACCGGCCCTTGCCGGCGCGAAGGTGGAGTCGGCAAAGCCTGCCCAGACCGGGATGTTTGGCGTGATCGTGTGGGTGAGGTCGACGTATTTTGCGCCCTTCAGGGTCTGCTCATAGACCGGCCAAAGGCTCTTGCCCTCTGCCGCATCGCTCACGAACGGCAGCATGACCGCACACGCAGCGACCAAGGCGGCGAGCCGCGAGATGAGCCAAATCCGCCCTTTGCCTGATATCATGGCTCGAACCTGCTTTCGCTAATCCTCGCCCAGTTCACCAGAACCGGCCGCTCGCGCCGACGGCCACCGTGAGAAGGCCAAGCGCGAGATTGATCGCCACGATGCGGCGGATCTGCCCAAGCTGCTGGGCGGCTTCGGGGAAGGCTTTCCCTTCGACGGCACGGCCGAAGCGGCGCCAAGGCGCAAAGAACAAATGCAAGAACAGCACCATCATCACGATGCCGATGGTTTGCATCACGTTGACATGCAGGGGCGCGCCGGCGAACCCGCCAAATGCGCGGAACAGCATCACGTAGCCGCTCACCAGCAGAAGGACGATGCACGCCCACACCCACGGGAAGAAGCGGCCGAAGACACGATGCCAAAGGGCGAGCCGCTCGGCCGTCTGGAGCGGCCCTGCGGCTGGGCGAAGCACCATGTAGGCAAAGAACATGCCGCCCACCCAGACGACGGCGGCAAGCACATGAAGCGCGACAAGCAATGCCATGCGCCGAGGCTATCACAGGACTCTGCGCTTGGAGTCAGCGGCCGCGAGGCATTCTTACTGTGAGCTCAATCGGAGGCTAAGAGGCGTTCCGCTAGCGCCGCAAGGCCCGATCTAACAGGCTGGCGACACTGTCCTCTCGGAACCACGGCCGGGACGGCCGGGCTTTCTCCACCTGCACTTGCGGGGGAGCGAGGAAGTTCGGCTGCTGCAGTACGCGCCGCACCGCCTTCGGGGGTGTTGTCACAGGTGCGGGCGCTGCCTCAACGGGAGCTTGCGGCTCTTGCACCGCTACGCGCTTCCCGCTCGGACGGTCGATCGGCTCGACATAGTACTTGGCGTAGACCCATCCACGCTGGCCGGTCGTGGGATCGAAGACCTGGAACCACTCCTGTTGGGAGTCGACAAGATGCAATTCCTTGCCGACGGCAAGATAAGAGACGACCGGCGCGGAAACCGAAGGCCCGCTGTGCACCGTGGCCCCGCGGATCACCTTGACCCACATGGCGTTCTCGTCCGCGGCTTCGTCCTTGTTCTGATCCTTGGCTTCAGAGCTCTGCGGCAGCGCGGGCTCAAACATCTCCTCGACCGTCGGCTCGAGCGGCGACCCCTTGAGGGTGGCCTGCTCCGCGGTGTCGGTCGCCGAAGGGCGATAGGCGACGCGTTGCACGATCCGGCTCTTTGGAACGATGGACACAGCCCGCTCCGAGGTCATCGGATCAGCAGTGGCGGGGGTGACTTGGGTGGTCTGTGGGAACTTGGGCGGGTAGCCGGCGAACACGACGCCGACCAGGCACGCACACAGGAGCAGCCTCTTCATGGCGCATCATCCCGAACGGTGCCCACCGTCTTAACCAGAGCTAAGCAGCCAGCCCGGAAGATTCAAGCGCGTCTCGTGTTTATCGCTTCAAAAGCATTGAAGCCTGATCCTGACAACCGCCCGGCGCGCTCGACAGGCGCTCAAGCGTGAGGTGAAGACGCCGCCTCAAGAGGCTGATTTTGCTGGAACAGGTTTCGCAGCTGGCACATCGCCCAACGCCGAGATGTAGAAGTCGAGGATCTCGCGCGTCATGCGCTCAACCGTGAGCCGCTTGGCCACATGCTTCTGCAGCTGAATGGCGCGGCCGAGAAACGGCTTCGGGTGGGCGAGAAACGACCGCATTTGCTGGGCAAGAGCGCCGATGTCGCCAGGCCGGATCAGGGGAGTGTCGGTGCCTTCCACGATCTCCGGGACCCCCCCGACTTCGGTCGCGATCAGCGGCATTTGCGCCGCGGCCGCCTCGAGCACCACATAGGGAAAGGACTCGGCCCGCGACGGCACCACCACGCAGCGGCCACGGGCAAAGGCGGTTCTGGCCGGCAGGGAGCCGGCAAAGCTCACCATCCCCTCGATGCCGAGCTTCTGCGCCAGGCGCTTGAAGTCGGCCTCGTCCGGGCCGGTGCCGACGATCACCGCCGTCGCCGGATAGACGGTGCGCTGGGCGGCGAGCGCGGCCAGCATGATATCGACGCCCTTGAGCGGCCTGAGCTCGCCGACAAAGACGAAATCGGCGGCATCGTCGGCAAGCCTCGGCTCGTAGAACTCGTGCGGGTAAAGCCCGTTCGGCACGATGCAGACCGGGCAGGTGGGCTTGCCTATGAACTCGCTGAAGCGGCGCGCCGCGAACAGGCTTTCGAAGATGAGGCCGTCGGTGAGAGGTGCGAGCCTGCGCTCAGCCTTGACATAGATGCGCCCGGTCATGGTGGTCGGCGCATGATGCAGGCTTCCGCCGTGCGGCGTGTAGAAGGCGCCGACACGCTTGCCCTTGCGCTTGAGCGCGCGCGCCGCGAGCCGCGCATAGGCGCCGCCTTTGGCGCCGTGGCCATGCAAGACATCGACGTCGAGGCCGGCGGCAAGGCGCTTCACCCGGCGGTACGCCTGGAAATCGCCCGGGCGGATTTGCCGGGGCATGGGGCAGCGCGCCACGCCGAGCGTGCAGAAATCGGTCAGGCGCGCAAGCGCGCGGGCCGCATTCTCCCCGCCGGTCTCTGAATCGCAGATGACGCCGACCTGAAGCCCGAGCTCGGCCTGGCCCTTCACCAGATCGTGGACGTGGCGGAAGAGGCCTCCGATCGGGGCCCTCAAGCAATGGAGAATACGGAGCGAGGGGGTCACGGTGCAGCAAACTGCGGTTTGGGTGACTGTTGCTTGAGGTTTAGAAGAACCGCATCACGCCGTAAATAGCGGTGCCGCACCCCCCAAAGCGTGCCGAAGCGAGGCGGGCTTTAACAACTTAGTTACGGGCGGGCGCTCTAATGGACCCCGCAGGCGAGGGCATTCGGTCTTCCGAATTGGCCTGCGTGGGGAACCCATGAAACCGTTCAGCCTGCCGAAGCGGGATCCGCTTCCGGCCAACGAAGAACAAATGTCGCCGGCGGCTTTACGGCCGGCGCCCAACGATCTTCGCAGCTATTTGCAGCAAAGATCGGCCCTTGGAAGCCAGGCTCCCGCCAAGGAGCCCGAGCCTAACGGCTCGGCGCCCCCCAAGCACGCCAATGGCAATGCCGCCGCCACGCCGGCGCTCACCTCGCTCGATGAGGTTCTCGATCACCTTCAGCTTCTCGCCGAACAGGACGCGCCACGCGCCGTCCTCGTCATGGCCTCTAGCCCAGAGATCGACGCAAGCCGCGAGGCCATTGCCGTCGCGCGGGCGCTGCTCCCGCATGCGCGGCTCAGGGTCTTGGTCGATCTGACGCGCGGGCCGAACACCGTGTCGGACGAGCTCGGCCTCCCGCGCACGCCGGGCTTTGCCGAGCTCGCCGCCGGAACTGCCGGCTTCGACGACATCGTCCATGTGGATGAAGAAACGCCGCTCCAGGTGATCCCTCCCGGAGGTCTGGCGGTTTGGCCCAATTCGGGAACAGGCAGCAAGCGTCTTGCCCGCATCTTCGAGGCCCTGGCGCAGGCCTACGACGTCATCGTGCTGCACGCCGACCGCGGCACCGCGCTCATGCTCAGGCCGATCCTCGCAGGCCGCTTGCAAAGGATTGTCGCCGTACTCGCGCGGGGGCAGAGCAAGGGGAGCGACTCCGGATTACTCGAGCTTGCGGTCTTCGGCTGCCCGGTCTTGGCTTACGCGCAAGGCGAGCGGCGCCGATCCATTCTTGGGAGGGCCGCGCGATGGGCATGAAGGCCGCCATGACCAGAGCCGCCTTGACCGGACTCTATCGCAGCGGCGCTCACCGGCTGCTCGCGCCCTATACGCAAGGGGCGGGCGTGATCTTCACGCTCAATCAAGTGCGGCCTCCGCAAGAGAGATCCTTCGCGCCGAACCGTGGCCTCGAGATCGCCCCTGAATTCCTCGAAGCCATGCTCGATCAGGTCGACGAGGCTGGGGTCGACATAGTCAGCCTCGACGAAGCGGTTAGGCGCCTCAGGGAAGATGACGCGCGGCGCTTCGTCTGCTTCACCTTCGATCAAGGCTACCGCGACCTGGCTCGCCACGCTTATCCCTTGTTTCAACGGCGCTCGCTGCCGCTCACGGTCTACGTCGCCACCGACTATGCGTCAGGCTGGGGCGAGCTTTGGTGGCTCGCCCTGGAAGAGGTGGTCGAAAGGGCACGGGAGATCGAGCTTTGCCGCCAAGGCGGCTTATGGCGGCTGCCCAACGTCACCGCTTACGAGAAGCGGCGGAGCTTCGAGCAGATCTACGAGTGGTTGCGCAGCGTCGATGAGGCGAGGCAGCGCCAAGTGATCCGTGCGCTCGCCGACACCCACGAGATCGACATGTCGGCCGATTGCCACGCGTTGATGATGGGCTGGGACGATCTCCGCGCTCTCGCCGCCGATCCGCTGGTCACCATCGGCGCCCACTCGAAGGCCCATTATGCCATCTCCAAGCTCGCCCCCGAGAAGGCCATCTCCGAGATGGAAGGGAGCGCCAGTATCATCGAGCGCGAGCTTGGAACGAGGCCGATCCATTTCAGCTTCCCCTATGGCGATGAGACTGCCGCGCGGGCGCGCGACTTCGCCCTTGCCAAGGAGGCAGGCTTCAAGACGGCGGTGACCACGCGAAGAGGTGTGCTGTTCCCGGCGCACCGGCGCTACCTCACGGCGCTGCCGCGGGTGTCGCTTGCCGGCGACTATCAGTCGCTCACCTATACGGCGCTCTATCTCTCCGGCGCGCCATTTGCGCTCAGCAATCGCTTCCGTGAGGTCAGCGCCGCCTGAACTGATCCTTACCCGTCAGGCCTCTGCATCCAGCGGATCAGGAGGCCGGCCGGCAGCACCCAGGCCAGCCCCCCAACAAGGAAGAAGGCAAACTGTGCGAGGGCAGGGGCGGTGGTGATGCGGCCCGACGCGATGCTCACCACCACCAGCGCATAGCTCGCGAGAAAGACGAGCAGAACCACCATGCCGATCAGCTTGCGGGTCCGCACGCGCACGTGAGCTAGCCTCGCTTCCCGGCCCGCTCCATGCCGGCGCGGATGAGGTCGATCGCCTCTGCGGGCTCGACCCAGCGCAGCACCTTCACCCATTTGCCCTGCTCGAGATCCTTGTAGTGCTGAAAGAAATGCCCGATCTGCTCCATCAGGATCTCGGGCAGGTCGCGATAGCTCGCCACCCTCTTGTAGAAGGGATGCAGCTTGTCGATGGGCACGGCGATGATCTTCTCGTCCACGCCCTTCTCATCCTCCATCAGCAGCGCGCCGATCGGCCGCGCGTGAATGACCGCCCCTGTCGCCACGGGCGTCGGCGCGATCACCATGCAGTCGAGCGGATCGCCGTCCTCAGACAGCGTATGGGGAATGAAGCCATAGTTTGCCGGATAGAACATCGCCGTGTGCAGAAAGCGGTCGACGAACATGGCGCCTGATTTCTTGTCGACCTCGTACTTGACCGGTGCGCCGCCTTGCGGGATCTCGATGATGACGTTGACCTCGTGCGGCGGATTTTCGCCGACCGGAATGTGGGAAAGATCCATTGGCGTTCGTCCTTGGCTGCCGGCGCCGGTTCGAAGGCTGTCACATTGTCACATTAGCACGTTGGGAACCATTGCCGCATGGCAGTAGGAGCGAAGCCATAGACTGGACTATGATCCGGTTTCCCTCAAACCGCAGGAGTGCGGAGTCATGAGCATTTTCGGAGACATCATGTCAGTGGGCATTGGTTTCCGACCATTGGCGTTCGGTCACGAATAGCACCATGAATCCCTTGCATACAGCCATGTTCCTGTTTCATACCATTGCATAGTGTATCACTTGACTACGCT
>DASUZQ010000075.1:0-3134 GCA_036376815.1 Methyloceanibacter sp.
CCTGATGGAGGCGCGCCGATCAGCGAGGACAGGCTGGTCGACTGCCTCGCCCGCGCCGAGGCCGCCAATGCCGGCGAGCTGATCACGCTCTTCGAGATCACCACCGCCGCCGCCTTCCTCGCCTTTGCCCAGACCCCGGCCGATTTGTTGCTGCTGGAAACCGGCCTTGGCGGCAGGCTCGATGCGACCAATGTCGTCGAGAAGCCGCTTGCCACCTCCATCACCCCCATTTCGATCGATCACGTTTCGTTTCTGGGCAATACGCTTGCGGCGATCGCCGCCGAGAAGGCCGGCATTCTCAAGCCTGGCGTGCCATGCATTGTCGGCCGCCAGGAGGCCGAAGCGCTTCGGGTGATCCAAGCGCGGGCGGAAGAGATCGGCGCGCCGCTCCACGTGTTCGGGCGCGACTTCGACGTCTTTGAGCAGCACCGCAGATTGATCTTCCAGACCGCATCGCGGCTGATTGACCTTCCTTTGCCGCGCCTCAACGGGCGTCACCAAATCGACAATGCCGGTGCTGCCATCGCCACCGCCAGCGTCGCTTTCGGCGATGCGCTCACTATCGCCTCGCTTGAGAGGGGGCTGACCCATGCCGAATGGCCGGCGCGGCTTGAGCGCCTCGGCGAAGGCGCGCTCTACCAATATGTGGGCGAGGGTACCGAGATTTGGCTCGATGGCGGGCACAACGCCGCAGGCGGTCAAGCCATTGCCCATGCGCTCGCCGAGTTCGACGAGCGCGTGCCGCGCGCCGTTCATCTCATCTGGGGAATGATGGAGACGAAGGACGCCCACGCCTTCATTGCTCCGTTCAAGGGTCTGGTCGAGCGCGTCTACACCGTGCCGATCCCAGAGGAGGCAAACGCCTTCTCGGCGGAAGCCTTGGCGGAGATCGCCGCGAGCGAAGGATTCGACGTGACGCCGGCGAGCGGTGTCGCGCACGCGTTGATGCAGTCGCGCGCGGCGCTGGGGCGTCCGGGACGCGTGCTGATCTGCGGCTCGCTCTATTTAGCGGGCCACGTGCTCAAGCTGCATGGAAACTAGACGGCGGCGACGCCGATCGTCCCGCTGATCCAGTCGGCAAGCCGACCCTTGGGAAGCGCGCCAGTCTGCGTCGCGGCGAGCTGGCCGTCCTTGAAGATCATCAGCGTCGGGATTGCCCGCACATTGTAGCGCGACGGCGTGCGATGATTCTCGTCGATGTTGAGCTTGACGATCTTGACCTTGCCGTCGAGGTCCTTGGCGATCTCCTCGAGCGCCGGTGCGATCTGCCGGCAAGGACCGCACCATTCAGCCCAGAAGTCCACCACGACGGGGGTGGACGACTTCAATACGTCGGCCTCGAAGGTATCGTCGGAAACAGTTGCAGTTGCCATCTATTTGCTTCTCCTAGGTCGCCGGCGTTCGACCCCCGAAAGTGGCCGGTCTTGTGGTCTGAAAGCGAACCTAGGTGCGCGCCCCGGCAACGTCAAGGCTGGGGCCTTTCTGCAACATGCGGCGTTCGGCCAAATCAAGCAGTGTTGATGGGATTTCCATGAGTTTCGGGCCGTCGGTCCAGATGATCGCCGCCCGCAAAGCTCGCTCCGGAAACATCAGGCGAAGTGCTGAGCGATAGGCGGCGAGCTGCGCGATGTAGCCCGGCGCCACCTCATCCGGAACGGAAGGCGGCGGCCGATTCGTTTTGTAGTCGAGCACGAGGAGCGCGTCGTCCAAGACTGCGAGGCGGTCGATTTGGCCCGATATGTCGCCCTCGCCGAGCCTTGCCACGATGGGCACCTCGCTGAGGCTGCCGGGCGCAAAGAGCGGCGCGAAGCGCGCGTCCTGCACGATGGCGAGCGTCTCGCTCACGATCTCTTCTCGCATCTCCTCGGGCAGGTCGTGCCCGCGCGCGGCGACAAAATTTCGCGCCGCGCCCTCGCGATCGGCGGCTGCGACCTCCGGCAGATGCTGCAGCAGCGTATGCACCAGCCGTCCGCGGGCGAAGCGCCGGTTGTCGGCGAGCGCCTTCGGTCCGAGCGGCGGCTGCTCGGGGTAAGCGGACGCGCTATCGCCGAGAAGGGCGCCAAGCCCTGACGGCGTGAGGATCGCGCGCGAGCGCTCCGCCGGCGCCGGCTTTGTCGCCCAGTCCGGCAGCTCCGTCGCCGCTGCCGCTGCCTCGGTCTCGCACGGCGCCTTTACTGGGACGGTCTGTTCGCTGATGAGCCTCTGCACCGGCTTGCCGTCATAGCCTGCCGTCTCGGTGAGCAGGCCTTGCATTCCCTGATCGACGAGCTCGTACCAGCACGCCTTCTCAGGCGCTTCCTTCTGGCTCCAGCCGCACACATAGAGCCGGTCGCGCGCTCTCGTCATGGCGACGTAGAGCAGCCGGTGATACTCCTCGAGATCTGCCTTGCGCGCAGTCTTCTTGGCCTCCTCGATGTGACTGAGCGTGTTGCCACCCGCCGGCCAGACGATATGGCCGACCTCTTCCGGCGGGACGCCATGCCGCGCGAGCATATGGATGCTTGCGCCCTGCGGTCGCGGCGGCATGCAGGTATCCGGCAGGAACACGATCGGTGCTTGCAGGCCCTTGGCGCCGTGCACCGTCATGATGCGGACCTCGTCGCGCTTCTGCTCCATGTCGCGCTTGATCTCGACGTCGGTCGAGCGCATGGCGTTGACGAAGCCTTGCAGCGACGGCGGTGCTTCCCTGTCGAAGCCAAGCGCAAGGTCGAGAAACTCATCGAGAGACTCGGCGGCTTCAGGCCCAAGTCTGGTGAGCATGCGCTTCCGCATCGCCTGACCGTTCTCGCCGAGCAGCTCGAGGAAGAATTCGTAAGGCGGGGCGAGATCGACGCGCGCGAGCCAGCGCGACAGAGTTTCGGCGGCCTCCGTGAACCGCGCATTCTCCTTGGCCTTGGCCTGCAGCACGTTCCACAAGGAGCCACGCCGCTGATGCGCGAGCTCGAACAGATCGTCGTCGTCGAGCGCGAACAGCGGGCTCTTCAACACCACGGCGAGCGAAAGATCGTCCTCAGGCATCAACAGGACATCGGCGAGCGCCATGAGATCCATCACTGCGATCTGTTGCAGGAGCTGCATGCGGTCGGCGCCGGCCACGGCGATCTTCTCGCGCTTCAAGGCGCGGATCATCGGCG
>DASUZQ010000076.1:0-9385 GCA_036376815.1 Methyloceanibacter sp.
GGGCATGTCGGCGGGATTATGCAGCTCCTTCATCGTGCCGTCGGTGAGATGCACCCGATAGATGACCGACGGCGCCGTGGCGATCAACTCGAGATTGAACTCCCGCTCGAGCCGTTCGCGAATAATCTCGAGATGGAGCAGCCCGAGAAAGCCGCAGCGGAAGCCGAAGCCGAGCGCGGCCGAGGTCTCCATCTCATAGGTGAAGCTCGCATCGTTGAGGCGGAGCTTGCCGACCGCCTCGCGTAAGTCCTCGAACTCGCTCGCATCGACAGGGAACAGGCCGCAAAACACCACCGGCTGCGCCGGCTTGAAGCCGGCGAGCGGGATGGCTGCGGGTCTCTTCTCCTCCGTCACGGTGTCGCCCACACGCGTGTCGGCGACCTGCCTGATCGAGGCGGTGAAGAAGCCGATCTCGCCCGGGCCAAGCCGGTTCCGCATCTCCTGCTTGGGACGGAAGATGCCGACGCGATCGATCTGATAGGTGCCGCCGGTCAGCATCAGCCTGATGCGCTGGCCCTTATGCAGCATGCCGTCGAAGATGCGCACCAGCACGACGACGCCGAGATAGGCGTCGTACCAGCTATCGACCAAGAGCGCCTTGAGCGGCGCTTTGGCGTCGCCTTTTGGCGCGGGGAGGCGGTGAACGATCGCCTCGAGCACGTCTTCAATGCCTTTGCCGGTCTTGGCGGAGATTTCCAGTGCATCATGCGCATCGAGCCCGATCACGTCCTCGATCTGCTGGCGCACGCGGTCGGGCTCTGCTGCCGGCAGGTCGATCTTGTTCAGGACCGGCACCACCTCGTGATTGTTATCGAGCGCCTGATAGACATTGGCGAGCGTCTGCGCCTCGACGCCTTGCGTGGCATCGACCACAAGCAGCGAGCCTTCGCAGGCAGCGAGCGACCGGTTCACCTCATAGGCGAAATCGACATGCCCCGGCGTGTCGATCAGGTTCAGCTCGTAGAGCGCGCCGTCGCGGGCGCGATAATCGAGCCGCACGGTCTGCGCCTTGATGGTGATGCCGCGCTCGCGCTCGAGCTCCATCGAATCGAGCACCTGCTCCTTCATCTCCCGCGCGCTCAAGCCGCCGCAGGCCTGAATCAACCGATCGGCGAGGGTCGATTTGCCGTGATCGATATGGGCGATGATGGAGAAGTTGCGGATGCGGGAAAGCGGCGTGGCCTCGAATTGACTCATGCCGCGCTTGGTAGAGAGCGGGACCGCGAGGGTCAAGCAGTGCCGAGGCACTGACACCTCGACACCTCGCGCCGCCGATGCAAGGCGCACATGCCTATCGGAGAGGCACTCTGGGTGAAGGTGTGTCCTCGCGGAACCGCTCTTAGCCAATCGACGGGGAAGTGGAACAAGGAGGTTGACGGCGCGGCTCGTTGTGAGGCCTATTGCGGCCGCGTAACGTTGCGTCACAACTAAACGGAGTAACCTGATGGTTAAGAAAGTCTTTCTCGCCGCCGTCGCTACCCTGATCCTCGCCGCCGCTACGGCGCCTGTGGGCTCGACCCCGGCGTTCGCCTGCCATGGCTGCTTCAAGGCGGCCAAGGCTGCTGGTCTCAAGACCATGAAAGAGCGCAAGGCGTTTCGTAAGGAATGCCGTGCTCACTACAAGGCGACCCACAAGAAGGCCTAGTCAGGCATCACATCGGGTTCAAAGGGATTCGCGGGGCCCCGCGGATCCCTTTTTCTTTTGGGCCCCCGCGACGGATTGTCCCGGCAAGAATCAGCGCAAAGCTGCCGCTCAAGCGCCGCAAAATGAGCAAATTTCGTCGCTTCATCTCACCCCGGCCCGGCGGAACATCGTCGCCGCGGAACCGTTGAAGCTCACGCCTTCATCGGCACACCGAGTTTCCCAAAAAACGAAACGGAGTAAGCCATGCTGAAGAGAATGCTTTTCGTCGCTGCCGTCACGGGTCTCGTGGCTGGTGTAACCATCCCCGTCCACACGACGCCGGCAGAAGCCGCAAGCGGATGCTTGAAGGCTGCCAAGGCGAAGTTCCCGGGCGATCACAAGTCGCGCGTCGCCTATCGCAAGGAGTGCAGGGCTCACTTCAAGGCCTATCGCTCGGCGCAGAAGGCTTCAAAGAAGGCCGCCGGCTAACGTCCTTCCGTTCAGAACCATGCAAGAGGGACCCGCGAGGTTTGCGGGTCCCTTTTTTTGCCTATCGGCCTGCGAAGAAAAATTCGCCCTCGATCGGTGAGATCGAGATCCTGGGCTGCTGTGAGCCTCCAGTCGCCTTCTTCACCACGAGACCGACCTGATTGAAGGACTGGAAGATGTCGAGGCCCGGCGTGCGGATGGTCTCGGCGAGCGCCCTGCTGTAGGGGCTGTTACCGTCGGTGCCGTCTTGCGCGACACTGCCTGGCTGGGTGGCATAGGAAATGAGCGTGCCTTCCGGGGCCTGCATCTGGGTGAGGCCGCCGCCGCGTGCCCTCAAGCCACTGCCTGCGAAGGGGTTGTTGCGGCAGGCATCGAGCATGACAACGTTGAGCTTCGTGCCGGCTGCCTCCATCTGGTGCAGCGCGACCTCGACATCCACCATCTGGAAGTCGAGATCGGCCTCGCGGGTCGGGTTGGCGTTGACCGGGACAAGGTAGTTTGTCCCACGGAGCCCAAGACCGTGACCGGCATAGTAGAAGAGACCGACATCGGCGCCCTGAAGCTGATTGCCGAAGCTTTGCACGGCTGCGTCGAAGCCGGCCTTGTCGAGGTCGAGCTGAGCGCCGCTGCCGATCAGCTCGAAGCCGAGGCTCTTCAATGCGCTTGCCATGAGCTTGGCGTCGTTCGCCGGGTTCGCCAATCTTGCCACGCTGCTGTAGTTGGAGTTGCCGATCACGAGCGCCACGCGCTTGCCGCTTGGGAAGGCGGAAGGTAGCGCCTTGGGCAAAGGAGCCGCCAACGCGGCCTTGATTTCGGGCGGGGCCTGGTCCGTGGCGGCGTGCGAGGACGGCGTTGCCTTGGTTGAGGCTTCCGCCTGCTCGATCTCGGCGAGTGCGGTCTTGGCATCCTGGTAGTCGGGCTTGAGCTCGAGCGCCTTCGTTAGATCGGCGCGAGCCAGATCGATCTTGCCGGTTTTGAGATAGGCGACGCCGCGGTGCCGATACGGATTCGCTGATTTCGGATTGAGCTCGATCGCGCGCGTCAGGTCACCAATGGCAAGGCTGTACTCACCCTTCTCGAGATAAGCGCGGCCTCGGTTGTTGAAATCGTTGCCACTGTTGGGGCTGAGCTCGATCGCACGCGTCGCATCGGCGATCGCCCGCTCATAGTCTCCCTTGAAAATGAGAGATGAGGAGCGACTGTTGAATGCGGTGGCGTTTGCCGGATCAAGTTCAATGACGCGCGTCGCGTCGGCGATCGCCCGATCATAGTCCTCTTTCGCGTAGTGGGCTTGGCTACGACGGGTGTAATACGCTGCGTTTTTGGGCTCGAATCCTATCGCCTTGTTGTAATCCGCGATCGCGCGGTCGTACTCACCCCGACGCGAGCGGGCATCGCCGGCATTGGAAAAAACCAATGCGAAGTCGGGCTTCAGCTTTAGGGCGCGGTTGTAGTCGACGAGAGCAAGGTCGTAATCCCCTTTGTCGTAATAAACATTGGCGCGCGCGTTGTAGAGTTCCGCATCGCCGGATTGGAGCCTGATCGCCTCGTCGTAGTCTGCAAGGGCGCGGCCATATTCGCCCTTCATACGATAGGCGTAGCCACGGTTTCCGTAGGTGACTGCCAATTGCGGATCAAGGCTGAGCGCCAGGCTGAGATCGGCGATAGCGCGGTCGTAATCGCCTTTGTTCGAGTAGGCCAGGCCACGATTGCTGTTAGGCCGAGGCATTCTGCGGATTGAGTCTCAGGGCCCGGTCGAGATCGGCGATGGCGCGGTCGTACTCGCCCTTGCTGTTGTAGCCGAAGCCGCGATTGTTGTAGGCGGTGTCATTTTCTGGGTTGAGAGCGATCGCCTGGTCGAGATCGGCGATGGCGCGGTCGTACTCGCCCTTGTTGTTGTAGGTGAAGCCGCGATTGTTGTAGGCGATGGCATTCCGCGGATCGAGTCTCAGGGCCTGGCCGAGATCGGCAATGGCGCTGTCGTTGTCGCCTAAATTGGCGTTGCCAAGGCCGCGATTGCTGTAAGCGACAGAAAGGTCGGAATCGCTGCTCTCGCCCCGCTCTATGATTCGCGTGCAGGACTCGGTGTTGCTTGTCGAGCCGGCCCCGGTGCAGAGCTGCCAGTCGGCCGAATCATCGGCTTGAGCCGGGAAGGTCCAGGCCGCGAGTGCTATCAATAGGACAATGGCGAAACGCATGATTGCCTCCCTCGGCAGGCCGCAAATCACTCATGCGCTGCAGGTCTAAGGGCCGCCAGCTGAACTGGGGCTGAACAGGTGGTTCAGGCTGGGGTTAGGAAGCTCAGATCCCGGCGTACCATTCGTAGCCGCGGTCTTCCCAGAAGCCGCCGCGGCCGCCGCGAATTCCGGCGAGCCCATCCATCGCCTCGATACGCATCACATATTTCGCCATCTTGTAACCGAGCTGGCGCTCGACGCGGAGCCTGAGCGGCGCCCCATGCGGGATCGGCAACGGCGCGCCGTTCATGTCGTAGGCGAGGATCGTTTGCGGATGGAAGGCGTCCTCGAGACCGACCGATTCGTAATATTTGCCGTCATCGTCGCCGGTCTCGCCAAGATCGTCGGCGCAGTAGAACACGATGTAGCGCGCATTCGGCTTGAGCTCGGCCTCGTTGAGCAGCGCTTTAAGCTGCACGCCGGTCCATTTGCCGATGCAGCTCCACCCTTCGACGCAATCGTGCCGCGTGATCTGGGTGCGTGCCGGCATGGAGCGAAGCTCAGCCAAGGACAGCTCGAGCGGCTGTCCGACGAGGCCGCCGATCTTCAGCTTCCAGTCGGCAAATCCGTTCGCGGCGAGCGCCCGGTACTCGTCGTCGTCAACCTCGGTCGAGCCGTTCGCCTTGAAGTCCTTCGAGATCTCGGCCTCGCTATATTCGCGGGCGAGCGCCGTTGGCGAGACGAGCGCCCGCTGGCTCGCATAGGTGAGCGCCTCGGCCTTGTCGAGAATGCGCTTGACCCAGGGCTGCTCGGACAGCTCGCTGTCGCAGCCGCCGGCGAGCGTAGCGCCGGCGATGGCGAGTCCGCGCGTGAGGAAGCCGCGCCGGTCGAGCTTGGGCCTAGCGCTCATGCCTGGCCCTCCGGCAGCTTGATCACATAGCGGCCGGTGATCATCGAGCGGAGGTTGTTCCACACACCGGTGATCAGGACCATGACGAGATGCACGACCACGAACAGCACGATGCCGCTTGCGGCGATGAAATGGATGGTGCGCGCCGATTGCCGCCCGCCGAAAATCTCAAGCAGGAAGGGATAGCCGGCGTCCATGCCCGGCGACATGGCGAGGCCGGTCGCCAGCATCAGCGGCAGAAGCACGAGCGCAACGACGAGATAAGCGAGCTTCTGCAGCACGTTGTAGCGTTTGGCCTCCTCGCCTTGCGGGAATTGCAGCCTGATGTGCTCCCATATCGAGGCGCCGATATGCTTGAGCTCGCTGCCGCTCGGCGCGAGATCTTTCCTGAGATGGCCGCTCACCAGGCTGTAGACGAGATAAGCGAGCCCGTTGATGACGAAGAGCCAGGCGAAGAAGAAGTGCCAGCGCCGCCCGGTGGCGAGGTCGCGGTGGCCGGGCAACGTCACCGACCAGGGAAAGCCTCTGATCTGGTAGTCGCCCGCCTCGTCATAGGCGACGCCGAACAGATTGGTGGTGTCGATGTTCCAGCCGGCGATGGTGGTCACGCCCACGATCTCGTCGCCATGCGTCATCGGCCGCATGGCCATCACCGGATCGTCGAAGTTCGATTTTGCTCCGAGATAGAGCTCGGGATGAGCGTTGAAGATCTGCAAGCCACTCATCAACAGCACGAGCAAGGCGATGACGTTCACCCAATGGGTCACGCGCACCGCGCCCGAATGGCGGTAGATGACTTCGCTTTTGCCTGCTTCCGTCATGCCCGGTAACTCCGCGGCCTCGCAATGTTCGTGCAAGCTACGCTGTAAAGGCGCTTTCGGATGCAGGGCTGCGGCATCACGACGGCTTCGGCCCCCAGAGCTGCTCGAGCCGCTGCGCCCGCCCGCAATTCCATTTGTAGAACTTGTAACTGACCGGATTCACGTTGTGATAATTCTGATGGTAGTCCTCCGCCGGGGTAAAGGTGGTCGTGGCCTTGATTTCCGTGGCCACCGTCTCGCCCTTGAAGCGGTCAGCGATCTGCTTCTCGGTCGATTCCGCCAAGCTCTTTTCTTCATCGTTGCCGTAGAAGATCACGGTTCTGTAGGCATCGCCCTGGTCGCAGAACTGGCCGTTTGCGTCGAACGGGTCGATATTGTGCCAGTAGGCGTCGAGCAGCCGGGCGTAGGTCACTTTGGTGGGATCGTAGGTGACCTTGACCGCCTCCTGATAGCCTTCATGGTCGCCATAGGTCGGGTTCGGTTTGGTACCCCCGGCATAGCCCGATACCGTCTCGGTCACGCCCGGCACCTCGTCGAAGGCAGCCTCCACGCACCAGAAACAGCCCCCAGCGAAGATCGCGGTCTTGGTCTCCACTGCGGCGGCGACGGAGCCCGCTCCGCCACTCATCGCCAGAGCCGCCAGCACTATGGCTACAATCGCGTTCATCCATCTCGGCATGGGTTGTCTCCAAAGAAGCGTTCGCCTCACCATAAGGAGAGGCTTTCCCCATAGAAACCGCCTCTCGCGCGACCGTGAAACGAATTGATTCAGGGATATGCCAGCCGCAGTTTGTCGCGCCCAATACTTTTCCGCTATGGAAGGCTCATGCAGCTTCTCTCCTCACCCCTCGACGCACTCAAGCCAGCCTATGACGTGGTCGTGGTGGGCTCGGGTTATGGCGGCGGCGTCGCCGCCTCGCGGCTTGCGCGCGCGGGCCTTCGCGTCTGCGTCATCGAGCGCGGGCGCGAGTTCGCGACCGGAAAGTTTCCCAACCGCCTGCCAGAGCTTCGCCGCGAGCTTCAGATCGTCGGCGGCAAGATGCGGAGCGGCCGCCGCACCGGTCTCTTCGACTTCAGGCTCGGCAGCGACATCCACGTGCTGATCGGCTGCGGGCTCGGCGGCGGCTCACTGATCAACGCCGCGGTGGGCTTGCGGCCGGACCCGCGCGTTTTCGCCGACAGCGCCTGGCCCGAGGAGGTGAGGGGGGACGGGCTGCTCGATCAGGGCTTCGGCCGGGCGAACACCATGTTGCGCCCAACCCGCTACGCACGCCCCTCAGACTTCATCAAATATCGCGCCCTTGAGGCGGCGAGCGCCTGCTTCGGCCAGCCCCCGGTCCCAGCTCCCGTCGTGGTGAGCTTCGAGGACACCGTCAACCCTGCCGGCGTCGAGCAACCGGCCTGCACGCTCTGCGGCGATTGCTGCTCAGGCTGCAATGTCGGCGCCAAGAACACGATCGCGCTCACCTATCTTCCCGATGCGAAGGCGCATGGCGCCGAGATCTTCACCGAGCTCACCGTAAGTCATATCGCCAAGGAGGGGCGCCACTGGCGCGTGCATTTCGCGCCGACCGAGGAGCCCGATGCGCAGTCGCGCTCGGTCGAAGCCAAGACCGTGGTGCTCTCAGCCGGCACGCTCGGCTCGACCGAGATCCTGCTCCGCTCGCGCGAGGAGGGGCTTCCCCTGTCCGATCGGCTTGGGGAGCGCTTCTCCGCCAACGGCGACATCATCGCCTTCGCTCTCGGCGGCAAGGGGCGGGTTAACGGCATCGGCGTCGGCTATCCGCCGAAATTCGTCGGCGACGCCATCGGCGCCTGCGTCACCGGCGAGATCGAGCTACATGACGATGGCCGCCTCGACCACTCGATGTTCATCCAGGAAGGCGTGTTGCCGTCGGCGCTCGCGCCGCTCCTGCCGGTGTTCTTCATCTCGGGCGGCAGGCTGCTCGGCGCCGCCCAGAGCCTGATCAAGGGCGTCTATCACGGCCCGCTGCAGAACCTCTACACCTTCTTCGTCGTGTCCCATGACGAGGCACGCGGCCGCATTCGCCTCGAGAACGGCAAGGCGCAGATCGATTGGCCGAATGTCGCCGGCCAGCCGGTCTATGCCCTGGTCGATGCCGCCTTGAGCAAGGCGGCAGAATCGGTCGGGGCCCGCTACATCAAGAGCCCGCTCGCCGCGACCACCATGGGCACCAAGCCTGCGACGGCCCACCCGCTAGGCGGCTGCGGCATGGGCGACGACGCGGGCCATGGCGTGGTCGATCACAAATGCCGGGTGTTCGACGGCAAAGGCCACGTACATGGGGGGCTTTATGTGTGCGACGGCGCCATCATCCCGCGCTCGATCGGGGTCAATCCGCTGCTCACCATCACCGCGCTGACCGAGCGGGCCATGATCCATTTCGCCCGCGACCACAATTTGGGCTTCGATGACGCGCCGCGGCTCGCCGCCGAGATGACCTGACGCTAGCCGCGCAACTCGCCGCCGGTCGCCTTGGTGACGGCGGCGACGATCTTTGCCGCGACGGCTTCGATCTCGGCGTCGGTCAGGGTCTTCTCCCGCGGCTGTAGCGTCACCTCGATGGCAAGCGACTTCTTGCCCTGCGGCACGCCCTGGCCGGTGAACACATCGAACACGCCCACATTTGTGATGAGCGCCCGGTCGGCGCCTTGCGCGGCGCGCAGCACGTCGGAAGCGGCGACATCTTCATCGAGCAGGAAGGCGAAGTCGCGCTTCACCGCCTGCAGGTCCGAGGCGTCGAGCGCCGGCCTGGTCAGGGATTTGCGTTTGGCCGGGGGAATGGCGTCGAGGTAAAGCTCGAAGGCCGCAAGCGGCGCATCCCCGCCAAGCTTCGCCAGCGCGTCAGGATGCAGCTCGCCGAACACCCCGAGCGTGACCTTCGGCCCGAGCTTGAGCGCGCCGGAGCGCCCCGGATGAAACCAGGAAGGCGCCTCGCGGGTCACAGTGAGGTTGCCCTGATCGATACCGAGGGCGGCAAGCGCCGCCACGGCGTCGGCCTTGGCGGCAAACACATCCGCGGGCGAGGCCTCGCCGGACCAATCGCGGCCAGAGCCTTGAAGCGCCGAGCGGCCGAAGCGCACGCCGGCTGCGGCAACGAACTGATCCTCTGGGTTAGGCCCGCTATAGGCCTGGCCAAGCTCGAACAGCGCCCCGTCGGCGAAGCCGCGGTCGCGGTTCCGTTGTGCCGCGGTGACGAGGCCCGGCAGGAGCCCAGGCCGCATCTCCGCAAGCTCGGTCGAGATCGGATTGCTCAAAGTGAGCTCCGCCGCGCCGCCGCCGAAGAGTCTTGCCTGATCGGGCGGGATGAGCGACCAGGTGACGGCCTCGACCAGCCCGCGG
>DASUZQ010000077.1:0-4973 GCA_036376815.1 Methyloceanibacter sp.
GAGCGTTGCCATCGTCGCGGCCAATAGAAGCCCAGTGGTGAGCGAGATCAGGGATTGGCGGGGAGGGCTCTCAAGGAGGCGCATGGTGCCGAGTGTAGCGGCAAATCGGACGGCGTCTCAGCCTTCGCCAATGCCCGAAAAAGAAGAGCCCCGGCGCGGGGATTGCCGAGGCTCGTACGCATTACACAGAACGCACTACCACCCAGACGAAATACTACCGGGCGCGGAATAGAATGCCTCGGGCCTATGGCAGTTTTGCGACGCTTTCTTGTCGATCTCGCTTTTAACAACAAGGATTTGGCAGTTTCGCCTCACCCCCAATGGTTGATCGCCAGAGAGGCCGTTTTGCGCGGCCTTAGAGGCTCCCCTTGCGCTTGTACACCAGGCCGTGCCATGCAAAATGGACGGGTACTTCCGGCATGTCCGCCAACAAGTGTCGAGGTGGCCTGAAGATGCGGTGGCGTGGCGAAAGAGAAAGCGAAAATGTCGAGGATCGCCGCGATGAAGGCGGCGGCGGCTTCGGTTCGCCGTTCCCCGGCGGAGGCGGCCTGCGCTTCCCAGGCGGCGGCGGTGCCAGGGGCGGCGGCATCGGCATTGTCGGGATCCTGGTTCTGCTCGGCTTGATGTTCTTCTTCGGCGTCGACCCGCGCGTCATCATGCAGGGCGGCGGGCCAGGCGGGGATGAGTCGAACTTCCCCGACGTCAGGCTGCCGCAATCGAGCCCAGACACCACCGGTTTTCCGGTTCCCCGGCAGCCGCAGGGTCCTGATCTCCAGCACCCGCGCAGCACAAGCCAGGACGATCTCAAGCAGTTCGTCTCGGTGGTGCTCGCCGAGACCGAGGACGTCTGGAGCAACCTGCTTCCGCAGTACGGCGAGAGATACAGCGATCCGAAGCTCGTGCTGTTTTCCGGCGGGGTGCGCTCGGCCTGCGGCGTCGGCATGTCGCAGATGGGCCCGTTCTACTGTCCCCAGGATCAGAAGGTCTATATCGACCTCTCCTTCTACAAAGAGCTGAAAGACCGCTTCAACGCACCAGGCGACGCCGCCCAGGCCTATGTGATTGCGCATGAGGTCGGCCATCACGTGCAGAATCTGCTCGGCATCATGGAGAAGGTCGACGCGGTGCGGCAGCGGGTGAGCGAGCGGCAAGGAAACGCCATTCAAGTCCGAGTCGAATTGCAGGCCGACTGCTTCGCCGGCGTCTGGGCCAACAAGGCGCAAGAGGCCAAGAACATTTTCGAGCCTGGCGATATCGAGAGCGCGCTCAACGCAGCAAGCGCCATCGGCGACGATCGCATCCAGAAGCAGACGCAAGGCTACGTCGTGCCGGATTCCTTCACCCACGGGTCTTCGGCCCAGCGCGTGCGCTGGTTCAAGCGCGGTTACGAGACCGGCGATCTCCGCCAATGCGACACGTTTAACGCCGAAGACCTCTAGGATCGGATTTCGTCCGCGCCCAACCGCTTACTATTTCGCTGAATAGAAGCTAGAAGGCGTCGCCGGCGAAGACGGTCGCCTCGCAAGGCATGTCAGCCTTCTTGAACAGCCCGCAGGCCTGCATCGCCTCGGCGGCGCTGGAGAAGGGACCGGCGATCAGCCTCCACTTCTTGTCCGGCGCCATGACGCGACGGGCTTGGAGGCCGGCGACGAGCGCGGCATGGTTGGTCAGGAGATTCTTCCACATCGGCCTGACATCATCCTGCTTGCCGACGCTGCCGATCTCGATGCCGAAGCGGGTGGTGCCTGGCGGAATTGACGGCATGGCCGGCGGTGGCGTGAGATTTGCGGTCTCCGCCGATTCAGATGGTGGCTCGTCGGCGGTGACCGGGCTTGGCGGCGTGTCGCTCGCGTCCTGATCGCTGGATGTCTCTGCAGGCTTTGGCGCGGGACGGACGTCATCAGGCGCCTCGGCCACCGGCTTCTCCGGCTTGGCTTCGACAGGAGGCGGAGGAGGGGCCGCGGTGACCGCAGGCTTCGGCGGCTCAGGCGGCCTCGCAATCGGCATTGTCGGCTCCGGCGAAGGCTCCGAGGTGGTGACGGCCGTCGAGCTTGGCAGTGCGGCCACCGGGCCCAGCACCTTTTCGAGCGGCTTCAGCCGGTTGCTGAGCTCGGTCACCTGGCCCGAGAGGCTTTGCACTTCGGCCCTAAGCGTGCCGATCTCCTTGTCCTTGGCTTCATTCGCCTGGATCAAGGATTGAGCCTGGTCGGCCGAGAGCGATGAAGGCGTGGGCGACGGGGTGGCGGGTTCGGGTGAGGTCGCGGATACGGCCGCGGGATTGGCGGCGGCAGAGTCCGCCGTCTGCGACCGAGGCTCGGTGACGATGCGGAACAGATAGGCGGCTGAGAACACGGCAAGTAGGATCCAGAAGGCGGCGAACAGCCCGGGAACCCAGTTGCGTCCTCCGCTCCGGCGATCCTTGACGGCCATGGGTCTTGAGGCCTCCCTACCTCCGTGAATCTAGCCCGAAAAGCGCCGGCAATATGGCTCCGCCGCTTGCTGTCAGCCGGGGGCCAAAGATTACTCGCTTCACCTTCCCGGTCAATTTCCGCGTAATCTTGTCGTGCTATCTCCGCTTATGGCTCTCGCCCTCTCTTTCCATTAGACAGGTCGCTGAAGGTGGCCTGGCGCCCGCGATTCGACCCCGCGAAAGATGAACCCCGACGGGCCCGATCGGTGATCCAAGAGGCATGACGCAGACTCCGGTTCTCGCCATCGTCCTTGCCGCCGGCAAGGGCACCAGGATGAAGTCCGACACGCCGAAGGTGATGCATGCGCTCGCCGGGGCGCCGTTGCTTCTCCATGTGCTCTCTGCCGCCAAGGCGGCTTCCGTCGGAGAGGTCTGCGTGGTCGTGGGGCCTGGCATGGACGAGGTTGCCGGCGTCGCCCGGGGCCTCGATCCCGGCCTTCCGGTGTTCGTGCAGCGCGAGCAGCGTGGTACCGCCGACGCGGCCAAGGCCGCGCAAGACGCCTTTGCCGGTTTTGCCGGTCCGGTGATCATTCTCTATGGCGACACGCCGCTGTTGCGCCCGGAGACGATCGGCCGACTTCGTGGCGCGCTCGCCGAGGGCGCCGATCTCGTGGTGATCGGCTTCGAAACGGAGGAGCCTGCGGGTTACGGCCGGCTGCTGCTCGACGAGCGCGGGACTCTGATCGGCATCCGCGAGGACAAGGACGCGAGCGCCGCAGAGCGCGCGATCACTCTGTGCAATTCCGGGATCATGGGTTTCGGCAGCGGCAAGACGTTGACCGAACTTCTTGCCCGCATCGGCAATGCCAACGCCAAGGGCGAGTTCTATCTCACCGACGCGGTGGCGCTTGCCCGCGCCGACGGGCTCGACACGCGCATGCTGCGCGGCGAGGCCAACGAAGTTCTGGGCGTGAATTCCCGCGCCGAGCTTGCCCAGGCCGAAGCCGCCATGCAAGCGCGGCTGCGCGACAAGGTCATGGCCGAAGGCGCGACGCTTGTCGCGCCGGAGACGGTGTTTCTCAGCCATGACACCAAGATCGGCAGGGACGTGATCATCGAGCCGAACGTGTTTTTCGGCCCCGGCGTGGTGGTCGAGGACGGCGCGACCATTCATAGCTTCTGCCACTTCGTCGATGCGCATATCGGACCAAACGCCGAAGTCGGTCCCTATGCGAGGCTGAGGCCGGGTGCTGAGCTTGGCCCGAACACCAAGGTCGGCAATTTCGTCGAGATCAAAAAGTCGCAGCTCGCCGAAGGTGCCAAGGTCAATCACCTCACCTATATCGGCGATACCAGCATCGGCGCGCGCGCCAATATCGGCGCGGGCACCATCACCTGCAATTATGATGGCAATGCCAAGCATCGCACCGAAATCGGCGCCGGCGCCTTTATCGGCTCGAACACCTCTCTGGTGGCGCCGGTCAAAATCGGGGAGGGCGCCTATGTCGGCTCTGGCAGCGTCATCTCCAAGGACGTCTCCCCCGATGCCTTGGCGCTGACCCGCGCCCCGCAGGAGGAACGCCCAGGCTGGGCGGCCCGGTTCCGCAAGCGGCAGACGCGGAAATAAAGGGTTACAGTCCCTCGGCTATCAAAGCCAAACGAAGCGTCACCCAAAACCTCTATAAAATCCTTATGTGGCCTGGTGTAACGGTTGAAGAGCGTAACATTCAATAACGATTGACCACGAGGCAAATCAGGGCTAGTTGTTACCTCTATTTACCGAAGGTAACAAAATGCCGAAGAAACACCTCACTGACGCAGCCATTCAACGCTTCCGAGCCCCCAAGGGCGGATCGTTGGAGATTTTTGATCTCGGCTATCCGGGTTTGGCTCTCAGGGTCGGTTATGGTGGCGCTCGGAGCTTCGTCCTCTTCAATCGCGTAAACGGCACGCTCAAGCGAACTACCCTTGGGCGCTGGCCCCGAGTCAGTCTCGCAGAAGCTCGATCAGCTTGGAGGAATGTTGCGGAGGGCAGGGAGCCAGTCCCTGGCAAACAGTCCAAGGCGCTCCTGTTCGAGAACGTGATTGAGGAATGGCTGAAGCGGGATCAGTCGAAGAATAAGCCGTCGTCGCTGTACGCCGTCACGCGAATGATCGAGAGCGACCTGTTGCCAGCGTGGCGGGGCCGACCAGTTGACGAGATAAGCAAGAAGGATGTGATCGGCCTACTCGACGCGATCACGGATCGCGGTGCGCCCATCAAGGCGCGGCAGACTTACTCGCACGTCAATCGCTTCTTCCGGTGGTGCATTGAGCGCGACATACTCACGGCCAACCCGATGGCTGGCCTAAAACGGCCTGGGAATGGGAAGAGCCGCGAGCGAGTGTTGACGGATGCAGAGTTGGCGAAGGTATGGCGCGGGGCGGATCGCATCGGTCCACTCGGTTCCGTGGTCCGACTGTTGGTTTTGACCGGCGCTCGTCGTGAGGAGATCACTCAATTGCGGTGGTCGGAAATTCTCGATGATCATATCCACCTTGAGGGCGGTCGTACTAAGACAGG
>DASUZQ010000078.1:0-4505 GCA_036376815.1 Methyloceanibacter sp.
GATCTTGTCGTTGCGGTAGACGCGCGCCGGCGCGCCCAATTCCCCAAGGAAATGCACGAGGTTGTAGGTAAAGCTGTCGTAGTTGTCGATCAGCGTGAGCATAGGCAAGGGTGTTACGCCCGCTTCCCGCGCGCCGTCAAGTTTGGTCAGCTCTTCTTCACGTCGCCCGGGGTCAGGAACAGCTCGAGCTTGCCGCTGTTGATGGCGACGTCCTCCCAGGCGCCAGCAGGGAAGCGCAGCACCACGAGCCCCGCGGTCGGGTACTTGGCCTCAAGGCGATCCTTGAGAAGCTTGGGACCCGAGCCGATCAGATCGAGAGCAAATTCCTGGAGCTCCGGATTGTGCCCGACGAGCAGGACCTGACCGACTCCGGCTCCGACCTCGTGCACGATGCCGAGCATCTCGGCAGACGTCCCGTGATAAAGGCCGTCTTCATAGATGACCTTTGGCTCGGTCTTCAGCTCCGGCAGCACGAGGGCAAGCGTGTCCCGCGTCCGCCGCGCCGTGGAGCAGAGCACCAGGTCCGGATCGAGCCCGTGCTTGGTCATAGCCTTGCCCATCACCGGCGCCTCGGCCTGGCCTCTGCTGTTGAGGGGGCGCTCGTGATCGGCGAGGGTCGGGTCCTTCCAGCTCGACTTTGCGTGGCGGAGGAGGCTCAAGGTCAGCATGGCGGTGATCTATTGACCCCGCTTGGCGCGCGCGGCGAAGCGCACGGCTTCCTCTGCTGCCCGGAATAGGGCTGAGGCCTTGCTCACGCATTCGGCCTGCTCGCGCTCAGGTACTGAGTCGGCGACCACGCCGGCCCCGGCCTGCACATACATGACGCCGTCCTTCACCACCGAAGTGCGCAGCACGATGCAGGAATCCATCTCGCCATTGGCGGAGAAATAGCCGACGCAGCCGGCGTAAGGCCCGCGCTTTGCTTCCTCCAGCTCGTCGATGATCTGCATGGCTCGCACCTTTGGCGCGCCTGACACGGTGCCGGCGGGAAAGCCCGCCATCAGCGCATCGATGGCATCGAAGCGCGGATCGAGCCGGCCCTCCACGTTCGACACGATGTGCATCACCTGGCTGTAATATTCGAGGAAGAACGAGTCGGTGACCCGCACGCTGCCGACTTCAGCCACGCGTCCCACATCGTTGCGCCCAAGATCGAGCAGCATGAGATGCTCGGCGCGCTCCTTGGCATCGGCAAGAAGCTCGTTGGCCAACGCCTTGTCCTGCTCCGGCGTTGCCCCGCGCGGCCGCGTTCCTGCGATCGGGCGGATGGTGACGATGCCGTCGCGCACCCTGACCAGAATTTCCGGGCTCGAGCCGGCCACGGCAAAGCCGTCGAAATTGAGGTAGTAGAGGAAGGGCGAGGGGTTGACGCGCCTGAGCGCCCGGTAGAGCGAGAAGGAGGGCAGCGTGAACGGCGCCTCGAAGCGTTGGCTCAAGACCACCTGGAAGATATCTCCGGCGGCGATGTACTCCTTGGCGCGCGCGACCTTCTCCATATAGGCCGCAGGCGCCACGCTGGGCTTGGGCTCCGGATGCGCACCCTCGGCCTCGAGATCGCTCACGTGCGGCAGGGGCTGGTCGAGGCGTTCGATCACCACGTTCAGGCGGTCTGCCGCGCGGCTATAGGCCGCCTTGGCGCTGACCCCAGGGGCCGGCCTGACCGGCGTCACCACGGTCATCTCGTCCTTCACCGTGTCGAAGATGACGATCAGCGTCGGCCGCACGAGGATGCTGTCGGGCAGGTCGAGCTCATCCGGCCTGATCGCCGGCAGATGCTCGATCAGCCTCACCGTGTCGTAGCCCATATAGCCGAAGATGCCTGCGGCCATCGGCGGTAGCTCCGGTGGAAGCTTGATCGCCGACTCTGCCAACAACGCACGCAAGGACTGAAGCGTCGGCAGCGGCGAAGGGGCGAAGGCCGAAGCGTCAGCTTGCGGCGCCCGGTTCAGCTCGGCGCGCGCGCCGTTCGCCCGCCAGATCAGATCGGGCTCGCAGCCGATGATGGAATAGCGGCCGCGGGCAGCACCCCCCTCAACCGATTCGAGGAGGAAGCTGTTCGGACGCTCATGGGCGAGCTTGAGCATGGCCGAGACCGGCGTCTCGAGATCGGCGACGAGCCGTGTCCAGGCGACCTGCGGGGTGCCAGACTCATAGAGGCGGGCGAAAGTGGAAAAGTCAGGCTCGATCGGAGCGCCACCTTGCTGCGGGAGAGGCGTGACGGAGGTGGCCTGAGCCGGGCTCATTGCTCTTCGCTGCCACCTGCGAGCTTGGCCAACGCCTGCCGGTTGATGGTCACGCCATAGCGCGCCTCGAGCGCAGAGAAATATTCTCCGATGATGTCCTCGCCGACAAAAACCTTGAGCTGACGCTTCAAGGCATCGAGGCTCGGGGGATCGAGCGGGGGAGCGGGGTTGACCTTGTCCACCTGGAACACGATCCGGCCCTCGTCCACGCCCGAGGGGGCTGAACCAAACCCGCCTTGCCCGAGGGCAAAGGCTTGCGTCACGGCGGCCGGCAGCACGTTCACCGTCATGCCGTTTCGCTTCAACGGCTCGGTCGGCAACACTTGTGTGTTCAACTCCTTGGCGAGGTCTTCGAGAGTCTTGCCCGACTGCAACTGCTTCACCAGGTCATCGGTGTATTTGGCAAGCCGCGTGCGCTGCTCTTCCAGGCTCCAGTCCTTCTTCACCTCGTCCTTCACCTGGTCGAGCGGCTTAAGCTGCTGCGGCGTAATGCCCAACACTTCATACCAGATCAAACCTTCGTCCTTGGCGTCGAGCGGATCGTTCTCCACGCCCACCTCGGTGGCGAACACCGCGTTCAAGAGATCGGTCTTCTGCGGCAGGTCCACCACCCTGCCGTCAGGCGTCTTGCCCTGGCGATCGATCTGATCGAACACTTGATAGCTGAGCGTGAATTTACCGGCGACCTCCGAGAGCTGCGTTCCCGCCGCGCGCTCATCCTCGATCTTGTCGTGCAGATCGAAGATGGCGCCTTGCGCCCGCTCCTTGAGAAGCTTCTTCTCCAGATCCGGCTTGGCCTCCTCGAAGGTCACGACCTTGCCTGGCTCGATCGCCGTGACCCGCAGCAACACGGTCTTGCCGAGCTGCCCGGTGATCGGCTCGCTCACTTTGTCCTTTTCCAGCTTGAAGGCGGCATCGCCGATCGTGGCGTCGGCCATCTCCGATCGCTTCAACAGCCCGAGGTCGATATCGGCTTCGCTTTGCCCAAGCTCCTTGGCGAGTGCGACGAAGTCCGTGCCTGACTGGATCTTCTGATAGGCCGCGTCGGCTGCAGTCTTGTCGGAAAACGCGATCTGCTGCACGTGCCTGCGCTCAGGCGCACCGAGCTTGTCCTTCTCCTTGTCGAACGCCGCTTTCAGATCGTCGTCGGTGATATTCACCTTGTCCTTCACCGATTCCGGCGTCACCGCCAGAACGCCGATCTTGCGAAATTCCGGCTGGGTGAACTTGGCCTTGTGGTTGTCGTAGAAGCGTTTCAAGTCCGCATCGGTGGCCTCAGGCACCGCTCCGGCGGTGGTGGCCGGGACGATCACATAGCGCAGGATGCGCGTTTCATTGTTGTAGTTGTTGAGCGCGTTGAGGAACACCTGGGATGCGGCCGGCGTCTTGCCGACCGTGCTCAGCAATTGGCGCCGCAGATTGCGTTCGCGCTCGGAGGCGAGATAGCCCTGCTCGCTCATGTCGAGAGTGCGGAGCGCCTGTTGCAGGGCGAGTGGATTGAAATTGCCGGTCGAGTCCTGAAAGGCGGGATCCTTCATGATGCCTTGCAGCAGCGCCTCGTCGCTGACGCCAAGGTTCAGGCTCTTGGCATGGGTATCGACGGCGGCACCGCCGATCAGCCGCTCCAGCACGCGGTTCTCAAGGCCCGCCTCGCGAGCCTCCTGTACCGAGAGAGTGCGGCCGGCGTCCGAGCTCATCGCGCGGAGCACGTCGCGTTGCGTGCGCGAATATTCCTGAGGCGTAATCTCGGTATCGCCGACCTTGATCAGGGTCTGGCTGCCGTACCCACGGAAAATGTCGGCAATTCCCCAAATGGCGAAGCTGATGACCAGCATGCCCATCAGGATCATGCCGAACGCGCGGCCTGCTCCTTTTCGCAAGGTTTCGAGTATCACGCTTGAAAGACCTTCTTTTTGGCTGTTTGCAATCGCCGCGCCGAGGGGTCAATCTGTGGCGATTGCTCGCGCGGCGCGGGCATCATAGGTAGCAGGACGTAAGGCGGCAAGGCACCGTTCTCTAGGCTACACAAGGGCTTGCCGCAAGCACCAACGGCTTGCCGGAAAGGCTTCGAACGGCGCGAAAAGGGGGGCAGCACGGTGACCGCAATTAGGCCGCTCGTCGCCGGCAACTGGAAAATGCATGGGCTCGCGGCAAACCTCGCCGAGCTCAAGTCGCTGCAGGACCTCCTGGCGATGGGACCGCGGCCAGAGACCGATATCATGATCTGTCCGCCGGCGACGCTCCTCGCCCAGGCGAGGTATT
>DASUZQ010000079.1:0-6303 GCA_036376815.1 Methyloceanibacter sp.
GCTTGATTCAGAAGGCCGTTGCCAAGGTGCGGGCGGAACGCGAGGCCAATATCGCAAGCCGGAAGGACTCGGTGATCGGCACGAGCGACTTCCCCGATCTTGCCGAAGAGCCCGTGGCCGTGCTCGGCGCGGCAAAAGCACCCGCAATCGGCATGTCGCCGGGTGAACCCATCCCGCCGCTCGCTCGATTCCGGCTCGCCGAGCCCTTCGAGCGCGTGCGCGACCGAAGCGACGCTTACCTCGCTCGCACTGGGGAACGGCCCAAAGTGTTCCTTGCCTGCCTTGGGCGCGCCTCCGACTTCACCGCGCGCGCGAGCTTCGCCAGGAGCCTGTTCGAGGCAGGCGGCATTGAGGCGGTGGAAGGAAGCGGCGACAATCTGATGAAACGATTCAAAGAGTCTGGCGCCAAGCTCGCCTGCCTCTGCTCTTCGGACAAGGTCTACGCGGGCGAGGCGGTCGGTTCGGCCAAGGCGCTGGCCGCGGCCGGGGCAACCCACATTTATCTGGCAGGCAAGCCAGGAGATCATGAGAAGGCCTGGAAAAGCGCCGGGATTGGAACATTCCTTTATCAAGGCTGTGATACGCTTGGGCTGTTGCAGAATGCTTATGAAACACTGGGCGCATGACCCGCATCCCCGCCTTCGCTGACATCGCCTTCGACACGGGCAACGGCGCCTCGACAAGGCCGAGCGGAGCTGCGCCTTGGCAGACGCCCGAAGCCATCGCGGTGAAGCCGGTCTATGGGCCTGAGGATATCGCGCGCCTCGACTTCCTCGACGGGATGCCAGGCGTGGCACCTTATCTCCGCGGCCCATATCCCACCATGTATGTGCAGCGGCCCTGGACCGTCCGGCAATATTCCGGCTTCTCAACGGCAGAGGACTCGAACGCCTTCTATCGTCGCAACCTCGCCGCCGGCCAGCAAGGCGTCTCCATCGCCTTCGATCTTGCCACCCATCGCGGCTACGACTCCGACCATCCGCGCGTCACCGGCGATGTCGGCATGGCAGGCGTTGCTATCGACTCGATCTACGACATGCGCACCTTGTTCGACCACATCCCGCTCGACAAGGTGTCGGTGTCGATGACCATGAACGGCGCGGTGCTGCCGGTGCTCGCGCTCTTCATCGTCGCGGGTGAAGAGCAAGGCGTGCCGCCTGAGGAGCTTTCCGGCACTATTCAGAACGACATTCTGAAAGAGTTTATGGTGCGGAACACTTACATCTATCCGCCGGCACCCTCGATGCGCATCGTCTCGGACATCTTCGCCTATACCTCGAAGAAGATGCCGAAGTTCAACTCGATCTCGATCTCCGGCTATCACATGCAGGAAGCGGGAGCGACCGCAGACCTAGAGCTCGGCTACACGCTCGCCGACGGCATCGAATATGTGCGTGCCGGCGTCAAAGCCGGCATGGACGTCGATAGTTTCGCGCCCCGCCTCTCCTTCTTCTGGGCGATCGGCATGAATTTCTTCATGGAGATCGCCAAGATGCGCGCCGGCCGGCTGCTCTGGGCCAAGCTGATGGCCGAGGAATTCAAGACGAAAGACCCGCGCTCGCTCGCGCTCCGCACCCACTGCCAGACGAGCGGCTGGAGTCTCGCCGCCCAAGACGTGTTCAACAACGTGGTGCGCACCTGCGTCGAGGCCATGGCGGCGACCCAAGGCCATACCCAATCGCTGCACACCAATGCACTCGACGAGGCGCTGGCGCTCCCCACCGATTTTTCCGCCCGCATCGCCCGCAACACCCAGCTCATGCTGCAAGTCGAGTCCGGCACCACCCGCATCATCGATCCCTGGGGCGGCAGCTTCTATGTCGAGCGGCTGACCCACGACCTTGCCGCCCGCGCGCTGAAGCACATCGAGGAAGTCGAGAAGTTCGGCGGCATGGCAAAAGCCATCGAAGCCGGCATCCCCAAGCGCATGATCGAGCAGGCGGCGACGGCGACCCAAGGCCGCATCGACTCAGGCCGCCAGACCATCGTCGGCGCGAACAAATATCGGCAGGACAGCGACGCCGAAATCGCCATCCTCAAGGTCGACAACCGCGCCGTCCGCCGCCAGCAGCTCGACAAGCTCGAGCGGCTCAAGGCAGAGCGCAACGAGGCGGAAGTGCAGTCTGCCCTTGACGCGCTTACCGAATGCGCCAAGACAGGCAAAGGCAACCTTCTCGAAGGCGCCGTTCGTGCCGCCCGCGCCAAGGCGACCGTCGGCGAAATTTCCTACGCGCTCGAGAAGGTCTATGGCCGCCACCGTGCCGAGGTTTCGGCGGTGACCGGCGTCTACAAGGCGGAGATGGGTCGTATGGACGGAAGCCTGACCCGCGTAAAAGCGTTGATTAACTCTTTCGAGCACGACCACGGAAGACGGCCGCGCATCCTGGTGGCCAAAATGGGTCAGGACGGCCACGACCGCGGGCAGAAGGTCATCGCATCCGCCTTCGCCGATCTCGGCTTCGACGTCGATATTGGCCCCCTGTTCCAGACACCCGAGGAAGCCGCCCGCCAGGCGGTCGAGAACGACGTCCATATCGTCGGTGTGTCATCGCTCGCCGCCGGCCATCTGACGCTTGTGCCGGCCTTGCGCGAGGCGCTGGAAGCGCTTGGCCGGGGCGACATCATGGTGGTGGTCGGTGGCGTCATCCCGCCCCAAGATTACCCCGAACTTTATGCGGCCGGCGCCAAGGCCATCTTCGGTCCAGGCACGCCCATCGCCGAGGCGGCAATCGACCTCTTGCAGAAGCTCGGCGCCAAGGCTGACTCGAAGTCGCAGCAGGCCGCGGAATAGCCGCTTACGAGCGGTCCAGGAGTGGATCGCATTCATAGTCAGAAAACTGTCATGTCACGAATCTATGCGTCGCCCGCTGAATCACGCCATAACAGCGCTGAGACGATAGGCGTCGAGATCTTGAAGGGTTCGCTGGCATGTCCGTCACTGGTGCGACCGGAGCCGACAAAAGCCCGGTAACCGGACGCGTAGCGGCTCTTTCGAGAGACGTCTTTGCCGGCCTCGTCACCAGCATGATGTCGGTGGCCTACGGCCTGTCTTTTGCGGCGCTGATCTTCGCCCCGCCGCTGACGCCCTGGATCGCCTATGGCATCGCTGCGACCTTTGTGACCACGACGATCAGCGCCGCCATCGTCGCGGTGCGCAGCTCTCTTCCCTTCGCCATCGCCGGGCCTGACGGCGCCACCGCGGCGGTCACGGCATCGCTGGTAGCGGCGCTCATCGAGCGGCTCATGAGCGAAGGAGCGCCCGATGACCTGCTCGCTCCGGTCATGATTGTGTTAGCCGTCGTGACGGCCTTGACCGGCCTTCTGCTGTGCGGGCTTGGCCTCGCGCGCGCGGGCGCCGCCATCCGTTTTGTCCCCTACCCCGTGATCGGAGGATTTCTCGGTGCGACCGGCTGGCTGATGATCAGCGGCGCGGTGCGTGTGATCACCGACCACCCGTTAAGCTTTGCCGCGTTGGAAGCCCTCATCGAGCCCCACACGCTGGCAAAGCTCGCTGCCGGCGGCGCCGTGGCGCTCGCCCTTTACCTTGCCTTGCGCCGTGCGCGGAGTCCCTTCGTTCTACCGGGCATCCTGCTCGCCGGAATTGCCGTGGCCCATCTCACCTTAACCCTTACCGGCGTCACGCTTGCCGAGGCCCGAGCCGACGGCTGGATGTTCAAGGCCCCGGCGGCAGTGGGGCTTACGCGGACCTGGGACCTGACCGATCTCCGCATGTTTCCTTGGCGGGCGCTGCCGGCGCTGAGTGGCGACATTCTCGCCGTCATGTTCGTCACGGCTATCACCATGCTGCTCAACACCACGGGCATCGAGTTTGTTACCCGCCGCGAAGCGGACCTGCAGCGTGAGCTGGCGACGCTCGGCGTTGCCAATCTGGGCGCCGCCGCGTTCGGCGGTTATGTCAGCTGCATTTCGCTGAGCCGGACCACGGTGAACTATGCCGCCGGCGGCCGCGGTCGCCTGTGCGGCATGGTCGTGGCGGCCATCTCGGCTTTGGTGCTCACGGCCGATCCCGGCTTTCTCGCCTATGTGCCGCGCTACGTGCTCGGAGGGCTCCTGCTCTATCTCGGCACTCAATTGATCTATGGCTGGCTCATCGACTCGGTGCGTCGCATTTCGCCGCTCGAATATGCCTCGCTGCTTGCCATTGCCCTGCTCATCATCCAAATCGGCTTTATCGCCGGCGTGCTGATCGGCGTGATCATCGGCTGCGCCACCTTCGCCGTCAGCGCGAGCCGGGTGAACGCCATTAAATTCAGCTTCGACGGCTCCGAATACCGTTCCTCGCTCGATCGTGGACCCGAGGAACTGCGGATTCTGGCCGACCACGGCCGCGAGATCCAAGGCATGAGCCTGCAGAGCTATCTCTTCTTCGGCTCGGCCAATCGCCTCTACCAGCAGGTCAAGGAGCTGTTTGCGCAATGGCCCGACACCCGCTTCCTCTTGTTCGACCTTCGCCTGGTTACCGGCATCGATTCCTCCGCCATGCATAGCTTCACTCAGATCAAGCGCGCCGCCGACGATATTGGCGCCCGTCTGGTGCTGGTGAATCTGTCGCCGGAGCTCAGCACCGCGTTCCGCAATCGCGAATTCGTTTCTGGCGGCGTCATCCTGGCGGACGATCTCGACCACGCCTTGGAGACCTGCGAAAAAGAGGTCATTGCCGCTCATTGGGCGAAGGATGCACAAGGACGAAGTTTGCGCGAATGGTTCACGCAAGCGCTGGGCAGTGCCGACCTCGCCGAGCAACTCACCGCCTGTTGCCAGCGGCTCGAAGTGCGCCAAAACGACATTATCGCCTCGCAAGGCGACCCCGCCGATTGCATGCATTTCATTCTTGAAGGGCGCGTCGGCATCATGGTCAAGTTTGACGACGGGCGCTCGGTGCGCGTGCGCAGCCTCGGGCCGCACACCACGATCGGCGAGATGGGGCTCATTACCCGGCAGGTGCGCAGCGCCACCATTCAGGCCGAGCTGGACAGCGTGCTCTATGCCCTCAGCTTCGAGGCTTATGAGCGCCTCAAATCCGAGGACCGGCCGCTCCATCAGGCGCTGCTCAGCTATGTGGTCACGGTGATGACCGAGCGCTTGAGCTTCGCCAGCAAGGTGATCGGCGTGCTGCGCCGCTGAGGGCAGGCCTCTGCGGTATATCCACATCCGTCTTGCGCTCCGGCAAGTTTCCCCTTAACGCCGCATCCCATGAGCGCGAAGCACGCCTCCCGAAGCGACCTGGACGAGACCGCCAAGGCCATCGTCGGCGGAGACCGCGTGGCGCTCGCCCGCGCCATCACCCTGATCGAAAGTGCCAAGCCCGAGGACCAGGTCCGCGCCCAACGCCTGCTTGAGCTCCTCTTGCCCCGCACCGGAAAGGCCATCCGCGTCGGTATCAGCGGCGTGCCCGGCGCCGGCAAATCCACGCTGATCGATCAGCTCGGGCTCAACCTCGTGGCCATGGGCAAGAAGGTCGCCGTGCTCGCCGTCGATCCCACCTCGACGCGGAGCGGCGGCTCGATCCTCGGGGACAAGACGCGCATGGGGCGCCTCGCCTCTGAACAAGGCGCTTTCATCCGCCCCTCCCCTGCCGGCGACAGCCTCGGCGGCGTCACCAAGACGACGCGGGAGACCATCGCCCTTGCCGAGGCCGCCGGCTACGACGTGGTCCTGGTCGAGACGGTCGGCGTCGGTCAATCCGAGACCGCCGTCTCAAACATGGTCGATGTCTTCGTCGTGGTTGGCATTCCGGGCGCCGGCGATGAATTGCAGGGCATCAAGCGCGGGCTGCTCGAGCTTGCCGACGTCATCGCCGTCAATAAGGCCGACGGGGACCAGGTCGAACGGGCCAATCGCGCCGCCATGGAATATCGCACCGCGCTGCATATTCTCGCCGCCGGCAATCCCAACTGGTCGCCGGTCGTGCTCACCGTGTCTGCCCGCGACAATTCCGGTCTCGATGAATTGTGGACCAAGGTCGAAGAGCGGCACTTGGCGCTCGAATCTTCAGGGGCACTGCATACGCGTCGCGCCGAGCAAGGGGTGGCCTGGATGCGCGAGATATTCGAGCAAAGGTTGCTCGCGACCTTCAAAGGCGGCAAGGAGGTCGGACGCCGCTGGAGCGAGATGGAGAAAAAGGTGCGCGCCGGCGAGATGACGCCGACGGCAGCGGCGGACAAGCTTGGCCGCCTCGCCGGAATCGGCGAAGGCTAGCCCCCCTCGAAATTTGCTTCCCTTCGATGCTGGAGCCGGGTTAAGCCCGATATCATGGCTCGCCCGCGCGTGCTCCTCACCGGG
>DASUZQ010000080.1:0-5510 GCA_036376815.1 Methyloceanibacter sp.
GCATTAATTAGCTGAGCTTGTTCAATATTGCGAAATTCTTCCTAAGAACAGCTTATCAATACTGTAGAGAGAAGATCTAGTTGCTTTATCAGAATCTCAAAACCTTTTTGGGATAGTGCCCCCAACAAAAATGGGGGGTGCAATGAAAGAGTTCGTGTTGGGTTCGGCCTTCTTGATGTTCATCTCGTCCCTGCCTGCAGGGGTGAGCAACGGGCACACGGTTCAATTGGAGCCTGAGCTTGCGCCGCAAAAGGCTGCCTTCCTGCAGTCCTTCGGCAACAGCCTGCCGCCGATCGGCTACGTGACCTTCTGCCGGGAGCACGAGGCCGAGTGCAAGCCGTCAGGTCCGATTGTCGAGCGCATGCAGCTCACCGCGCAGAAGCGCGCTGACCTCGAGCAGGTCAATCGCTACGTGAACCAGTCCGTCAGTCCGGTGACCGACCTCGATCTCTACGGCAAGGTCGAAGTCTGGACCTATCCCTCGGGCAAGGGCGATTGCGAGGACTATGTGCTGCTTAAGCGCCGCATGCTGATCGAGCGCGGCTGGCCCGAGAGCACGCTGCTTATCACCGTGGTCCGCGACGAGAACAATGAAGGGCACGCCGTGCTCACGGTGCGCACCGACATTGGCGACCTCGTCCTCGACAACAAGCGCCAGCAGATCGTGCGCTGGACCGACACGCCTTACACCTTCGTCAAGCAGCAGTCGGACCGTAATCCGCTGGTGTGGAGCTCGCTCATGCCGCCGAACGGCGACTCCTCGCAGACCACGGCCTCGCATAGCCGCTAGCCACGAGGAGCCTCGAATTTCTGGAGATAAGTTTCAGGCCCGGTGAACATCCCCCACCATCCCCGACCCAACCGGGCCTCACCTAGAGCCGGCCTCACTTCGAGCGCCGGCTCCTTTTTTTTGCGCTAAAGCGTGAGGGATGGCAGGCGCCCGGCTAGGTGCCGAGGTCGTAGTCGAGAATTGCCATCTGAAACTGATAGGCGGTCTCGCCTTCGTCGTCGTCGCGGAATAGGACGCCGATGAACTCATCGCCGACATAGACCTCAGCGGAGTCTTCCTTGCGTGGCCGCTGCTTCACTTGAAGGGCCGGCAGGCGGAACACCCGCTGCAGGTACCGCTCAAGCTTGATGATCTCGTCTCGCGTCACGCACACCTCCGATTGATGGCAGAGCCATGGAAATGCTTTAGTCGCAGCCGCATGGGCTTTCGCTTCCGTCCGTTCCGTCGCGCACGAGCTGGTCCATGCTGAGCGCGGGCTCCTCGCAGCCAGCGGGGCCGATGTCGCGCGCCGGCACCCCGGCGACGGTCCGCCGCGGCGGTACATCCTGCACCACCACGCTTCCGGCCGCGACCCGCACGCAATCGCCGATATGGATATTGCCGAGGATCTTGGCGCCAGATCCCATCATCACGCCGCAGCCGATCTTCGGATGGCGGTCGTCGCGCTCATTGCCGGTGCCGCCGAGCGTCACGCCATGCAGCATCGAGCAATTGTCGCCCACCACCGCCGTCTCGCCGATGACGATGCCGGTCGCGTGGTCGAGCATCATGCCCTTGCCCAGCCGCGCCGCCGGGTGAATGTCGACCGCGAACACGCGGCTCGACTGGCTTTGCAGGTAAAGCGCAAACTCCTTGCGCCCGGATAGCCAAAGCCTATGCGCGAAGCGATGGGTCTGAAGCGCCACAAAGCCCTTGAAGAAGAACAACGGCTCGATCAGGCGGCGGCAGGCCGGATCGCGCTTGGCTACTGCCATGATGTCGGCCCGGAAATTGTCGCCGAGGCCCGGATCCTCCGTCAGCACCTGGCGGAAGGTCTTGTGCAAGAGCCCGGTGTCGACGGAAGGCTGGAGCCGGTGAGCCACGGTGTGGCAGACGGCGTCCTCAAGCGTCGGCTCGCTCAAGATCGTAGCGTAGATCAGACTCGCAAGCACCGGCTCGTCGGCGCTCGTCTCCTCTGCTTCCCTGCGCACCTGCTCCCATATCGGGTCGTAGCTCTTGATCTGCGGCTTTGCCGCGGTGAAGGCCTTGTTCATGACAACCACCTCTCTGAAGCTCCCTTCATTCGAGGGCTAATTTCCTGTTTCACTAGCACGGGACTTAAACGCGCTGGGTTAAAAAGTCGAGCACGCCCCGCTTGAAACTCGCGTCGCCGACCGCCTTCATGTGATCGCGGCCCTTGATATCGAGCAGCTTGGCGCCCGGAATGAGGGCCGCAAGCTCAGCCCCTGAGCCGCCGATCACGTCTTCCGTACCGACCGCGACGAGAACCGGTGCGGTAATGCCGGCAAGAAGGTCCGGCGTGATTTTTTCGCGCGGACCGCGCATGCAGGCGGCAAGCGCTCTGAGGTCGCCTTTGGTATGCTCGGCGAACGCCCTGAAGCTCCGCGCCGTATCATTGGTCACCTCGTCGATGCTCTTCGCCTCGAGCGCCTTGGCGAGGGGCCCTGTCCCCACCATGCCCCGCACCATGTTGATGCCGAGTCCGGCAAGGATGGCGCTCCGCACACGAGCCGGATGCTTGAGCACCAGGAACGCCGAGATGCGGGCTCCCATGGAGTATCCCATGACGTCGGCCCGCTCGATGCCGAGATGATCGAGCAGGCGCCGCGCGTCTTCGGCCATGATCGGCGCGCCATAACGCTCAGGGTCGTACAGCTTCTCGCTTTGCCCATGCCCCCGATTGTCGAAGGCAATGACGCGGCGGCCGCTTGCCTTCAACGTACTGACCCAGCCAGGGTCGATCCAATTGGTCGCAACATTGGAGGCAAAGCCGTGGATGAGCAGGATCGGTTCCCCCTCCCCCTCATCCCAATAGGCGATGCGCACGCCGTCAGATTGGAAGCTGGGCATTCCTCTATCGCTCCTGACCTTCGCCGACTATGCTCACGCGCGACCCACTCTGGAAACATGTGACGCTGCCGCCATGGCTCAAACGCTGGTGCCTCATTTCATAAATGACAAGGGCGTCGACCGCATCGCGATCGGCGTCAAGGAATTCCAATGCATGGGGGCGACCCCGCCTTTCGACCATCCCCATGTCTATCTCGATATGGGGAATGAGGAGCAGCTCGTCTGCCCTTATTGCTCGACGCTGTTCCACTACGATCCAGCCCTCAAAGCCACCGAGAGCGACCCGCCAAGTTGTGTCTTCGTGGCGACCGCCCCGCCCGGCGCACCGGAGGCTTGAGCGCTCCGGCAATGACAAAGTCCGGGCCGCACAGCCGCGCGCTCATCGTCGGCGGCGGCATTGGCGGACTTACCACGGCCCTTGCGCTCGCGCGAACCGGCATGAGCGTCACCGTACTCGAGCGCTCAACTTTTGCCGACGAGACCGGGGCCGGCATCCAACTTGGGCCGAACGCGACCCGCGCCTTGGCTCAGCTCGGCGTGCTTGATGCAATTACGGCAACTTCCTTCCGCCCCGATGTCCTCAGGCTGTTCGACGGCCTGTCGGGCATAAATCTCGCCACCGTGCCTCTCGGACAGATCGCCCAGGAGCGCTACGGCGCCCCCTACCTCACGCTCCACCGCGCCGACCTCCACGCAAGCCTGCTCGCCGCCTGCCGAGCCGAAGGTGCCATCGAGCTTAGGAGCGGCTTCGACGCAACCGAGGCTGAGGCCGTCGCCGAGACTGTGATTGTCCGTGACGCTGATGGAACGCAGGTCGAGGGCTCAATTCTGATTGCCGCCGACGGTCTCTGGTCGTGCTTACGCGACCGCATCGCTCCCGACGCAGATCTGCGCTTTTCCGGCGCCACCGCCTGGCGTGCCTTGTTGCCGCGTAGCGAGGTACCGGCGCCGTTCGCCGACCCGGAGGTCGGACTCTGGCTCGGCCCCCACGCCCATCTCGTCCACTACCCGGTGCGCGGCGGCAAGGACTTGAACGTCGTCGCCGTGGTCGAGGGCGGCAGCGCCAAGCAGGGCTGGAGCAGGCGCACCGAACCCGATCTCCTACTGCCAAGTTTCCGGCGCTGGGCTCAACCCGCCAAGGCTTTGTTGGAGGCGGTCGAGACCTGGCGCTGCTGGTCGCTCTTTCGGCTGAAGCCCTTGCCCCGCTGGACGGACGGGCGGATGGCGCTTCTCGGCGATGCCGCCCACCCCGTGTTGCCCTATCTCGCCCAAGGCGCTGCCCTTGCCATCGAGGACGCTGTCACGCTCGCGGCAAGCCTCAAGGCTAGCGGTGGCGATCCCGCGACCGCCTTCCCTCGCTACCAGTCGCTGCGCATGGATCGCGCCGCCCGCGTCCAAGCCCAGGCCGCGCGTTTCGGACGCATCTACCATCTCAGCGGACCGGCGGGGTTCGCACGCAATTTTCTGCTTGGGCGAAGGCGACCTGAGTCTCTGCTGCAAAGCTTCGACTGGCTCTACGGACGCCCCAACCGCTAAGTGACGGGGGTCGATTTCGCCGGGGTCACGGTAAGCAGGACAAGCGCGCCCACGAGCGCCGACAGCAAAGAGCCCACCAGCACCGAAAGCTTGAGCACGGCTTCCGTTTCCGGATCAGTAAAAGCGAGCAAGCCTATGAAAAGACTCATGGTGAAACCGATGCCGCAGAGGACCGCGACGCCGTAGATCTGGCGCCAACTGGCGCCAGCGGGAAGCACCGCGAAGCGCGCTTTCTTTGCCAGGTAGACGGCAGAAAGAATTCCGATCTGCTTGCCGAGGAAGAGACCGCCGACGATGCCGAGCCCGAGCGGCGACAGAAGCGACAAATTCCATTTGATAGCCACGCCGGCATTGGCGAAGGCGAAGATGGGCAGCACCAGAAAGGCCACCCAGGGAGACAGCGCGCGCTCCATGCTGTGCAGCAGCGAGGGCCGGCCATCGCCGGCGCTATCGATGGGGATCATCATGGCCAGCACCACACCGGCAAGCGTTGCGTGGATGCCTGAGAACAGCATCGCGGCCCATAGCAGAACGCCGAGCAGCATATAGGGGAGAAGCCGTGTCTCCCCGCGCCGGTTGAGCCAATAGAGGGTGGCAGCGAAGACTGCCGCCACCGCAAGCGCCGCGATGGAGAGATTGGAAGCGTAGAAGATTGCGATGATGAGGATCGCGCCGAGATCGTCGATGATGGCGAGCGAGGTGAGGAAGACCTTGAGTGAGCCCGGCACCCGCGAGCCGACCAGGGCGAGCACGCCGAGCGCAAAGGCGATGTCGGTGGCGGTGGGAACTGCCCAGCCGCGCCAATTTTCCGGATGCGGGAAATTGACGGCCATGAAGATCACCGCGGGGAGGAACATGCCGCCGAACGCCGCGACCAGCGGAAGCGCGCGGCGCGGCCAGGTATCGAGCTGCCCCTCAACCATCTCCCGTTTGATCTCGAGCCCGACGAGGAGAAAGAAAAAGGTCATCAGCCCATCGTTGATCCAATCCCGCAAATCGAGGCCGGCGACCCGCGCATGCAGCGCCTCTTCGTAAGCGGGCCCGAGGAATGTGTTCGCCACGGCGAGCGCGAGCGCGGTGCTGCCCATGAGCAAAACGCCGCCCGACGCTTCGG
>DASUZQ010000081.1:0-2330 GCA_036376815.1 Methyloceanibacter sp.
CTCGAGCGCATCTAGCCGTTCGCTGACGACCTTGTAGGCCTCCGGATTGAGCTCGCGGAACGCCAGATCCTCAAGCTCCTCCCGCATCTCGTGCATGCCCATGCGGCCGGCAAGCGGCGCATAGATGTCGAGCGTTTCCTCGGCGATGCGACGGCGCGAGGCCGGCGGGACGACCTCGAGGGTGCGCATGTTGTGCAGGCGGTCGGCAAACTTGACAAGGAGCACGCGGATGTCGCTCGAGATGGCAAGCAGGAGCTTGCGGAAGTTCTCGGCCTGCTCCGCCTTCTTGGTGACGAGGTCAAGCTTCTTGATCTTGGTGAGGCCGTCGACCAGCGAGCCGATCTCGGGACCGAACAGCGCGTCGATCTCGCTGCGCGTGGCGCCGGTATCCTCGATGGTGTCGTGCAGGAGCGCGGTGGCGATGGTGGCGTCGTCGAGCCGCATCTCGGCGAGGATGGCGGCGACTTCGAGCGGATGGGAGAAGAACGGAGCGCCCGAGGCCCGCTTCTGATTGCCATGCGCCTTCATGGCGTAGACATAGGCGCGGTTGAGCAACGCCTCGTCGGCGTCGGGCTCGTAGCTCTTCACCCGCTCGACCAGCTCGTACTGTCTGGTCATGGCGCGCCCCTCATGAAGGCGCGACGATGCGACCCAGCATTATGGGCGTAGGCTAGATCAGCGCGAGCGGGGTCCCGCATTGGAGCCATCTGAGGGCGCCTGGGTCGCCATCCTGCGCAACAGCTCCTCTTCGGTCATCTTGTCGATCGCGTTGTCGCTCGACTGATCGTCCTGGCCGAGGATCGGCATGCGAGTGTCCGCCGAGAGCATCGGCACGGCTTCTGCTTCAGGCTCATCCACTTCGACATATTTCTGCATGGAGTGGATGAAGTCTTCCCTAAGGTCGTCGCAGGCGATCTTCTCGTCGGCGATCTCGCGCAGGGCGACGACCGGGTTTTTGTCGTTGTCGCGCTCCACTGCGATCTGGGCACCGGCCGAGATGGTGCGGGCGCGATGGCCGGACAGCAGCACGAGCTCGAAACGGTTGGGAATTTTGTCGATGCAGTCCTCGACGGTAACGCGCGCCATCAGCAAATCCTTGTGTCGGTAAGAGGAAGTTGTCCCTTATTTAGGCGGTTCGCATCGGCCTGGCAAGGTAAAGCAAGGGGAACAGCGCCTCAGGAGAGGCGTTTCAGCACGCTCCCCTGCCCCTGCTTCTTCACCCGCCGCCATAGCTCCTCGGCGCGTAGCTTCAACACCGGATGGCGCCAATTGGGGGCAATGTCGAGCAGAGGGAGGAGCACGAACGGCCGGAGCTCGAGCTGCGGATGGGGCAGGACAAGCGGCCTGACCCGGGCCCGCGGCATGGTTTTGCGGCTCCCAGACCAATTCAGGGTCATGCCCTTATAGTCGAGGATATCGAGGTCGAGCGTGCGCGGGCCCCAGGGGCGCCCCCCTCGCCGCCCGGCTTGGGCCTCGATCTGCTTCAAAAGGCGCAACAGGGCAGGCGCCGGCAGGCTGGTGGCAAGGAGCGCCACTTGATTGAGGTAAGGCGGCTGTCGCGCCGCGCCCATGGCAGCCGTCTCGTAGAGGTTGGACACGGCCTCGACCGTGATGCCTCTCCGCTCAAGCTCGCGAAGCGCCCGCTTCAAGGTCTTGGCCGGGCTGCCCCATGGCCCGGGAAAATTGGCACCAAGCCCTACCAGGACTTTCCCGCGGCTCGTCGATTGCGCATCCACCCTTGCATTCCTATGTTTCCTATGCAGCCCAGAGCCGCATTGCCTGAAGGCTGCTCGTTCCTTGCATCGATATTGTTAACGATAGGACTCACAATGCATTTCTATCCGACCGAGCGCGTCGCTCTTTTCATCGACGGCGCCAATCTCTACGCCACCGCCAAGTCTCTCGGCTTCGACATCGACTATAAGCGGTTGCTTGCGCTGTTCAGCACCAAAGGGCAGCTCATCAGGGCGCTTTACTATACGGCGCTCGCCGAGGAGCAGGAGTATTCCTCGATCAGGCCGCTGATCGATTGGCTCGACTATAACGGCTACACCATGGTGACGAAGCCGACCAAGGAGTTCACAGACGCGACCGGCCGGCGCAAGATCAAGGGCAACATGGACATCGAGCTTGCCGTCGACGCCATGGAGCTGTCGGAGCATCTCGACCATATCGTGCTGTTCTCCGGGGACGGCGATTTCCGCTCGCTGGTCGAGGCGCTGCAGCACAAGGGCAAGCGGGTGAGCGTGGTGTCGACGCTCGCCACCAATCCGCCGATGGTGGCCGACGAATTGCGCCGCCAGGCCGACCAGTTCATCGACCTTGCGCAC
>DASUZQ010000082.1:0-2668 GCA_036376815.1 Methyloceanibacter sp.
CCATGTCGATATGGGGAGCATAGCGCGTTGGGGCCTTGAACATGCCGGCGAGCATGGCGGCCTCGGCGAGGGTGACATCGCGGACCGACTTGCCGAAATAGAATTGAGCCGCGGCCTCCACGCCATAGGAGCCGCCGCCAAGATAGGCGCGGTCGAAATAGAGCTTGAGGATTTCGCGCTTGGTGTAGTGATTTTCGAGATAGACGGCGATGAAGGCCTCTTTGATCTTGCGGCTCAACGCCCGCTCGGGCGAAAGGAACATGTTCTTGGCGAGCTGCTGAGTGAGCGAGCTGCCGCCTTGCACCACCGCGTCGGCGCGGGCGTTCTCGGCGAGGGCGCGAATGGTGCCCATGACGTCGACGCCGAAATGTTCGAAGAAGCGCCTATCCTCGGTGGCGAGGGTCGCCTTGATCAAGAAGTCGGGGAGTTCGTCGAGCGGCACCGAGTCGTCGCGGAGCAGGCCGCGCTTGCCGATCTCGTTGCCGAATCGGTCGTAGAAGGTGACGCTGTACTCGTCGGACAAGTTCATCTTGCCCTGGGCGAGGTCGAAGGCGGGGATGGCGAAGGCAAGCACGACGAGCAGGCCGCCGACGCTAAGGGTCAGGCCCTCGCAGGCGAGGTCGTTGAGGATGCGGACGAGCCCACGCGCCTCAAAGCGCCCGAAAAAGGTAGAATAGGCGCTCCACCAGTCCTTGAAGCCGATCCAAGCGCGATAAAGGCCCGAATCGATGCTGGAATCGATCGCGAGCCAATCAATAAGCTTGCGCCGGCGATTGCCTTGTAGGAAGTCCCGCACTTTGCCCCGACCTTTGGCGCCTCCGCGCCGGAAGCCGGCCTCTTATGCCCAACTGCCGCCCGGATGGGCCACCGGTTCAGCAAACTACACCCTGATTGAGGCGTTTTGTAGAGATTTGGCAGGGACCTAGGGGTGACGGGCGGTCGCGGGGCTCAGCCCGCCCGACGCCAGGTATTGCCATTGGCGGGCGTGTCGCCAAGGGGCGAAACGGCCAGCATCCGCCTGACCGCCGAGGCCGGGATGGTGATCACGCCGGAGGCCTGGTCCCAGTCGCCGCTGCCGTCGCTGGCGCCGAGGTTCGGCGCAAGCACCTTGGCGCTCGCGTCATCTTGCATGAGGAAGCCCACCGAGACGCAAAGATGGGGACGCCGCGGCTCGATCGCTTCCAGCCACTGCCAGCCGGGCACGGGCTGGCCTGAGTCGAGCCACTCGATCAGCACGAGGGGAGGAGAGGGGTCGGCATCCATGGTTCGGCCTCAGATCGGTTCGCTTGGCTACAAGCGCGGCAATACTGCCCACAGAAATGCTCAAGAAGCCTCTGCCGCTGGGTGCAAATTTTCGGAAAAGTCCCGGCGCGGCGTTAATCGGGGAGGTTAGCGCCAGACTCACTTCTCAACCGCGAAGCCCTTGTTCTTCATGCAGTTGACGTAGTCCCGATCGACCGCGCCGGGGCGCAAGCGGGTCACGATGGCGAGCACCGATTTGATGCCCTTCTCGCGCGTGCTCTCCTTGCAGGCGGACGATGCCTGCTCAAGCGCAGTGGGGTCGGGCTTCGCGGGCGTCGGGGTGGCCGTAGTAAAGGTGTGGGACGGCGGACCGGCAAGGCTGCATGCAGACAGCGCGAACCCCAGCGCGCAAATCGCGCCGAATCGAGCTATCCATTTCCCCGCCACGGCAACCTTACTACCAGAGGAGCGGCACGAAGCGGTAGCGGACGCGCTCGGAATAATCTTCATAGCCTTCGAGCTCGGCCTTGAGCATGCGCTCTTCCATCGTGGCGCGGACGCCGAGCACCAGCATGAAGAGCGGCACGGCCAGCAGCCCCCACCAGGAGCCGAGCAGAAGCGGTACGCCGCCGCCGATCAGGATGACGCTCGAATACATTGGATGGCGCACATAGGCGTAAGGGCCGGTGGTCACCACCTTGTGCCCCCTTTCCTTCTGCACCTTCACCACCGGCGCGGCGTAGCTGTTCTCCTTCAGCACCTGCCAAGAGAGCCAGATGCCGAGACAGAGCAGGGCCGCTCCGAGGATTTGCAACGACACCGGCACGCTCGACCAGCCGAGCCGCCGATCGAGACCCATGAGCACGTACCAGCCGAGCCAAAGCGGCAGGAAGGTGCCCATCAGGAGCTTGTCCTGGGGCAGCTGCTCACGCTGGAAGGGCGGCCGCATGCGCTCCTTGAGCAGCGCCGGGTCGTGGCGGCCGAGCCAGGCGAAGCCCCAGAAACTCGCGACCGCCATGATGGCGAGGAACACCCAGGCGCCAGGCCAGCGCACCGTGCCGGCCGGCACGAACAACAGCAGCGCGAAGGCGCCGAGCCAGAGGAAGGCGCGGAAGCCGCGCCGCGCGGGCTTGCCTTCGGCTGTTTCAGGGGGAGCGGACGTCATGTTGCCCCTTATAGTCCTGGAGATAGGGGTGAATGTGCGGCGAAGTTTCACGTTGGCGTGAGCGCGGCAGGCACCGCTCGTCAAGCTCACGCCTCGGCCTTAGCATCGGCCCACCTTGCGCCTGGTTTGAGACAGAAATTCGGAAGGAGCTTTTCCATGCGAATGCGCTTCGGTTTCTTCAGCGGTTTGGCTGCTTCCTGCGCCGCTTGGGCGCTTCCCACGGTGCCGGCGCTTGCCGCCGATTGCAGTCAGGGAAGCGCC
>DASUZQ010000083.1:0-3893 GCA_036376815.1 Methyloceanibacter sp.
CCGGTGACGGTGCTGCGCCTCGACCGCTGCCAGGTCGTGGGCCATCGCACGTCTGAGAAGAACGGCTACACCGCGCTGCAGCTTGGCGCCGGAACGCCGAAGGTGAAGCGCCTCAGCCGCGCTGCCCGCGGCCATTTCGCCGTGGCCAATGTCGAGCCCAAGCGCAAGCTCGCCGAGTTCCGCGTGAGCCCAGAGAACGTGATCGAGGTCGGCGCCGAGATCACCGCCGACCATTTCGTCGAGGGCCAGTTCGTCGACGTGTCGGGCACGACCATCGGCAAGGGCTTTGCCGGCGCCATGAAGCGTCACGGCTTCGGCGGCTTGCGCGCGAGCCACGGCGTGTCGGTGAGCCACAGAAGCCACGGCTCGACCGGCCAGCGCCAGGATCCCGGCAAAGTGTTCAAGGGCAAGAAGATGGCCGGCCACATGGGCGACGTGAACGTCACCACGCAGAATTTGCGCGTGGTGAAGACCGACCCCGAGCGCGGTCTGATCATGATCCGCGGCGCGGTGCCGGGGGCCAAGGGCGGCTGGGTGCTGTTGCGCGATGCGGTGAAGCGGAGCTTGCCGGATGCGGCGCCGAAGCCAGGCGCCTTCCGCAAAGGGTCCGGCGAGGCAGCGAACGGGTCGGCGAAGCCGGAGGCGCAAGCAGAGCCGGCACAGGCCGAGGCGGGGAGCGAACAGTAATGCAAGCCGACGTCACCACGCTCGACGCCAAGAAGGCGGGTACGGTTGAGCTGCCGGACAACGTGTTCGGGCTCGAGCCGCGCCCGGACATCCTCGCCCGCATGGTGCGCTATCAGCTCGCCAAGCGGCGGAGCGGAACGGCTCACGTCAAGGATCGCTCGGAGGTCAATTACACGACCGCCAAGATGTATCGTCAGAAGGGCACCGGCCGCGCCCGCCACGGCAGCAAGAAGGCGCCGATCTTCAGGGGCGGCGGCAAGGCGTTCGGGCCAAAGCCGCGGAGTTTCGCCATCGAGCTGCCGAAAAAGGTGCGGGCGCTCGCGCTGAAGCACGCGCTGTCCGCCAAGGCCAAGTCGGACACCCTCGTGGTGATCGACAAATGCGAGCTGAAAGAGGCCAAGACCAAGGAGCTGAAAGTCCGCTTCTCGAAGCTCGGACTTGGCTCGGTGCTGATCATCGACGGCGCCGCGGTGCAGGACGCCTTCGCCAAGGCGGCTCGTAACCTGCCTGGCGTCGACGTGCTCCCGGTGGCCGGCATCAACGTCTACGACATCCTCAACCACGACAAGCTGGTCCTCACCAAGGCTGCCGTGGAAGCGCTGGAGGCGCGGTTCAAATGAGTGCGCTCTCAGCCTATGACGTCATCCTCGCGCCGGTGATCACCGAGAAATCCAGCATGGCTTCGGAATCGAACCAGGTGGTGTTCAAGGTGCGCCGCGACGCGACCAAGCCCGAGATCAAGGCGGCGGTCGAGCAGCTGTTCAAGGTCAAGGTGCTGTCCGTCAATACCATCCTGCGCAAGGGCAAGACCAAGACGTTCCGCGGCATGAAAGGCAAGCAGCAGGACGTCAAGAAAGCGATCGTCAAGCTCGCCGAAGGCGACAAGATCGACGTGACCACGAGGATCTAGCGCGCCATGGCCCTAAAAACCTACAAACCAACCACGCCGAGCCAGCGCCAGCTCGTGCTCATCGACCGCAGCCATCTGTGGAAGGGCAAGCCCGTCAAGGCGCTGACCGAAGGTCTCACCAAGTCCGGCGGCCGCAACAATCAGGGCCGCATCTCCGCGTGGCATCGCGGCGGCGGCCACAAGCGCAGCTACCGCATGGTCGACTTCAAGCGCAGCAAGCATGGCATGCCGGCGACCGTGGAGCGGCTCGAATTCGATCCGAACCGCACCGCCTTCATCGCGCTGATCAAATATGAGGACGGCGAGCTCGCCTACATCCTTGCCCCGCAGCGATTGTCCGCGGGCGACACGGTGATTGCCGATGCACGCGTCGATGTGAAGCCGGGCAACGCCATGCCGCTCGCCAACATGCCGATCGGCACCATCGTCCACAATGTGGAGATGAAGGTCGGCAAAGGCGGGCAAATCGCGCGCGCCGCGGGCACCTATGTGCAGCTTGTCGGGCGCGATGCAGGCTACGCCATCCTTAGGCTCAATTCCGGCGAGACGCGCATGGTGCCCGCCGGCTGTATGGCGACCGTTGGCGCCGTGTCGAACCCGGACAATTCAAACGTCTCGATTGGCAAGGCCGGCCGCATGCGGTGGAAGGGCAAGAAGCCCGTCGTGCGCGGTGTGGCGATGAACCCGGTCGACCACCCGCATGGCGGCGGCGAGGGCCGCACCTCAGGCGGACGGCATCCGGTGACGCCCTGGGGCAAGTCCACCAAGGGCAAGAAGACGCGTTCGAACAAGGCGAGCGACAAGTTCATTCTGCGCAGCCGCCATATGAAGAAGAAAGGTTAGGCTCGTGTCACGCTCGATTTGGAAAGGCCCGTTCGTCGACGGGTATTTGCTGAAGAAGGCCGAGAAGGCGCGCGGCTCAGGCTCGAACGCGGTGATCAAGATGTGGTCGCGCCGTTCGACGATCCTGCCGCAATTCGTCGGGCTCACCTTCGGCGTGCACAACGGCCATAAGCATATTCCGGTGCTGGTCACCGAGGACATGGTCGGCCACAAATTCGGCGAGTTCGCGCCGACCCGGACCTTCTACGGTCACGCCGCGGACCGCAAGGCGAAGAGGACGAAAGAGTGATGGGCAAGGCAGCACGCGAGCGGACGCTTGCCGATAACGAGGCGAGGGCGGTGACCAAGCTCCTGCGGGTGAGCCCGCAGAAGCTGAACCTGCTTGCCCAGCTGATCCGCGGCAAGAAGGTTGATAAGGCGCTCGCCGATCTTACCTTCTCGCGCAAGCGCATCGCGCGCGATGTGAAGAAGACGCTGGAGTCGGCCATCGCCAATGCTGAGAACAACCACGACCTCGATGTCGACGCGCTGATCGTGTCGGAGGCTTATGTGGGCAAGGGGTTGGTGATGAAACGCTTGAAGGCGAGCGCGCGCGGGCGCGCGAGCCGCATTGAGAAACCGTTCGCGCGGATCACCGTTATCGTGCGCCAAGTCGAGGAGCCTGCTTGATGGGACAGAAAGTCAATCCGATCGGGCTCAGGCTCGGCATCAACCGCACCTGGGATTCGCGCTGGTATGCGACCAGAGGCGAATATGCGCGCCTGCTGCACGAGGATCTCAAGATGCGCGAGCATATCCTCACCTCGCGCAAGCAGGCCGGCATCTCCAAGGTGGTGATCGAGCGCCCGCACAAGAAGTGCCGGGTGACGGTGCACACGGCGCGCCCAGGCATCCTTATCGGCAAGAAGGGCGCCGACATCGAGAAGCTGCGCCGCGAGCTCGCCGCGATGACCGACTCTGAGGTGCATCTCAACATCGTCGAGGTGCGCAAGCCCGAGATCGACGCCACGCTGGTGGCCGAAGGCATCGCCCAGCAGCTCGAGCGCCGGGTGGCCTTCCGCCGCGCCATGAAGCGCGCGGTGCAGTCTGCCATCCGCATGGGCGCGCTCGGTATTCGCATCAATTGCGGCGGCCGGCTCGGCGGCGCGGAAATCGCGCGCATGGAGTGGTACCGCGAGGGCCGCGTGCCGCTGCATACGCTCCGCGCCGACATCGACTACGGTACGGCGCTCGGGCGCACCGCCTACGGCATCATCGGCGTCAAGGTGTGGATCTTCAAGGGCGAGATCATGGCCCACGATCCGATGGCGCAGGAGCACCGCGCGCTTGAGGCACAGGAAGGTGGTCGCTCTACGGGTCGCCGCGAGGCCCCGCAGGCGCAGGCTTGAACCACGGATTGAACGGTCATGTTGCAACCGAAACGCACGAAATACCGCAAAGCCCATAAGGGCCG
>DASUZQ010000084.1:0-3170 GCA_036376815.1 Methyloceanibacter sp.
AGGCCGTCCCTAGCGCTTGAGGAAGCCGCCGATAATGCTCCGAAACACCGAGCGCCCGAGCGACGCACCGGTCTTACCGCCGATGCTCTTGCCGAGGGCCGCGCCGATCTCGTCACCGGTGCGACGCGTCATTTCACGAGCAACCTTCTGGCCGGTGGTAAGCCGCCGCCGCGAACCGGTGCCGAGAATCCAACCGAACATGCCGCCTCCACTGTCCTCCTTCGTGGTCCCCGATTTTTGTACATCGGGTGCTTGGAGTCCTGGGTGGCCACCTCGTCCTCGGCGCGCTTCTCAAGAATCTCAGAGGCCGATTCCCGCTCGATGCGCTTGTCATAGACACCGGCGACTGGACTTTCCCCGATGATCGCCTTGCGCTCAGCGTCGGTCACCGGGCCGACACGCGAGTTTGGCGGATGGATCAAGGTGCGCTGCACGATCGTGGGCTGGCCCTTTTCATCGAGGGTGGAGACCAAAGCCTCGCCGACGCCGAGCTCCATGATCGCCTTCTCGGTGTCGAAGGCAGGGTTGGCACGAAAGGTCGTGGCTGCCGCCTTTACCGCCTTCTGCTCCAGCGGCGTGAAGGCGCGCAGCGCGTGTTGGACGCGGTTGCCGAGCTGGCTCGACACCGTGTCGGGCACGTCGAGCGGATTTTGCGTCACGAAATAGACGCCGACGCCCTTCGACCTGATCAGCCGCACCACCTGCTCGACTTTTTGCAGCAGCGCCTTCGGCGCATCCTTGAACAGGAGATGCGCCTCGTCGAAGAAGAAGACGAGCTTTGGCCTGTCAGGGTCGCCCACTTCTGGCAATTTCGCAAACAGCTCCGCCAGTAGGAACAACAGGAACGTGGCGTAGAGCTGCGGCGAGTTCATCAGCGTCTGCGCGGCGAGGATGCTGATATAACCGCGGCCATCCCGCGTGGTGCGCATGAGGTCCTTGATATCGAGAGCGGGCTCGCCGAAGAAATGCGCGCCGCCTTGCTGCTCCAGCACCAGCAGCGAGCGCTGGATCGAGCCGACCGACGCTTTGGTGATGTTGCCGTATTTTGTGGTGAGCGTGTCGGCTCGCGCCGCCAGATTCTCAAGCAGCGCTTGCAGGTCCTTGAGATCGACGAGCGGCATATTTTCGTCGCCAGCGATCTTGAAGGCGATGTTGAGCACGCCTTCTTGCGCCTCGCTCAGATTCAGCAGACGCGACAGCAGCAGCGGCCCCATCTCGGAGATCGTCGATCGGATCGGGTGTCCCTGCTCGCCGAACAGGTCCCAGAAGATCACGGGGTAGCCTTTGAATTCGTTCTTGTAGCCGATCTCCTTGTCGCGGGCCTCGACCCACGGTTTGGCTTCGCCGGCCTCGGCAAGACCGGACAGATCGCTTTTCACGTCGGCGCAGAACACCGGAACGCCCTGGTCGGAAAAGCCCTCGGCCAACCCCTGCAGCGTGACCGTCTTGCCGGTGCCGGTGGCGCCGGTGATCAGGCCATGGCGGTTGGCGAGGCGCAAATAAATGAACTCAGGCTTGACGCTCTTGCCCAGATAGACGCTGTCGGCGGGCAATTCCTGAGCAGCTCCGCCATCTGCTGCGTCTTGCGCTGGCGCCGCCTTGCGCTTGGCCATGGCTCCTCCTCCCTCGACTCCTGCCGGCACTGTAGCGAGGCCGGAGACATCCGCAAAGACGGCGCGGCCTTTATGTCTCAGGCCTCGCACGCTTTGTTGGGCCTTTGGCTTCGTGCTAGGAGGAGACTAAAGGGGCTAAACCTAGGACGACAATGGCTGAAATTTCCCTGGCGCGCGACTTTCCCTTGAGCAGCGAGGCCGACTGGCAGGCACTGGTCAAGGAGGCGCTGAAGGGCGCACCGCTCTCCTCGCTCGGCACGACCAGTTATGACGGTATCGCCATAGAGCCGCTTTACGCGCGCGCGAAAGACGGGAACGTCATTCCCGGCCGCGAGCCCGGCGAGGCCTGGGCGGTGATGCAGCGCGTCGATCTGCCCGATGCCGAAACCGCCCACGCGCAGATCCTCGACGATCTGAACAACGCCGCGAGAGGCATCGTGCTCGTGTTCGAGGGAGCCGTCGGCGATTACGGCTATGCCCTTCCAGCGACCGAAGCGGCGATCGAGGCGATGCTCAAGGGCGTTCATCTCGATTGGGGCGTTCCCATCGAGCTCGATTTTGGTCCGCCCTCGCGGCAAGCGGCAGTGCTCGTCGCTAACCATGTGAAGGCGAGAGGGCTTGCGCCAAGCTCGGTCAATATCCGCTTCGGCTTCGATCCGTTCGGCGCCATCGCCACGCGGGGCGTGGCGCCCAAGCCTTGGAGCGAGCTCGCGCCGGAGGTGACCGGCCTCATCTCCAATCTTGCGTCGCAAGGCTTCAACGGTCCCTTCTGCGTCGGCGACGGGAGACCGGTCCACGCGGCCGGAGGATCGGAGGCGCAGGAGCTTGCCTTCGCGCTTGCCAATACCGTCACTTATCTCCGCGCGCTCGAGGCTCATGGCATGTCCATTGAGGATGCGCGCCGCTTCATTTTCTTCCGTCTTGCCGCCGACCAGGATCAGTTCCTGACCATCGCCAAGTTTCGGGCGATCCGGAACCTTTGGGCGCGCGTCGAAGAGGCGTGCGGGCTTAATCCTTCGCGCGGCTGCGTCACCGCGGAAACCGCCTGGCGCATGATGACCAAGCGCGATCCGCATGGGAACATCGTGCGCGGCACTATCGCTGCACTTGCCGCTGCTGTCGGCGGCGCCGATGCGGTCACGGTGCTGCCGTTCAGCGCGGCGCTCGGCATCCCCGATCCCTTCGCGCGGCGCATCGCCCGCAACACGCAGACCATCCTCATCGAGGAAGCCAATCTGCATCGCGTCGCCGATCCCGCCGCGGGCTCGGGCGCCATCGAATATCTCACCGAGCAGCTCTGCGAGAAGGCTTGGGGCTTGTTTCAGGAGATCGAGCGCGCCGGAGGTTCCTTCGCGGCGCTGAAAGCCGGGTTGATCCAGAAGGCCGTTGCCAAGGTTCGGGCGGAACGCGAGGCCAATATCGCGAGCCGGAAGGACTCGATGATCGGCACGAGTGACTTCCCCGATCTTGCCGAAGAGCCCGTGGCCGTGCTCGGCGCTGCCAAAGCACCCTCAGCTGGCATGCCGCCAGGCGAACCCATCCGGCAGCTCGCTCGAT
>DASUZQ010000085.1:0-2532 GCA_036376815.1 Methyloceanibacter sp.
GCGATCGTTCCCTTCGACCGGTGGGGCGTTCGATTCATGTCCCTGGGCTTCCTCGTCGACAAGGACGCCGCCGTGATCTGGCGCGGACCGATGGTGATGAAGGCGATCGAGCAGCTCTTGCGAGACGTCGCCTGGGGCGAGCTCGACGTGCTGGTCGTCGACATGCCTCCGGGCACCGGCGACGCGCAGCTCACCATGGCGCAGCAGGTGCCTCTTGCCGGCGCCATCATCGTCTCCACCCCGCAGGACCTTGCCCTGATCGACGCGCGCAAGGGGCTGAACATGTTCCGCAAGGTGGATGTGCCGGTGCTCGGCATCGTCGAGAATATGAGCACCTTCATCTGCCCTCATTGCGGATCGGCGACCGACATCTTCGCCCATGGCGGCGCGCAGTCGGAAGCCAAGCGCCTTGGCGTACCCTTCCTCGGCGAGGTGCCGCTCATGCTCGCCATTCGCGAGACCTCGGATGCCGGCAAGCCGGTGGTGGCGAGCGATCCCAAGTCCGGAGCGGCCGAGGCCTATCGCGCGATCGCAAACGCCGCGTGGGCAGAGCTTGAACGTCACAAGGGAGAAGCGCGCGCAGCACCCCGCATCGTGATGGAAGGCTAAACTGTTGGCGTGAGGCCCCGACTCAGTTAAGCGAAGGTTTGGGGGCGAAAGTGCGGCGGCGCCCCTGAAGCTGCGCCCTTTGACTGACAGACGCTCGATTACTCTCCCACTCTGCGTGCTTGGCGCCGGAGCCGTGCACGGACTCTGTGTTGCGGTCATGCTCCCGATGCTGATTACCTTGCCGGGGCCTGGCAGCAACGCGCTGCCGCCGATCACGGTTGAGGTGGTTCCATCCGCACCGAAGGCAGCGGTGAAACCGGAGGCCGACCCGGCGACCACCGCCGCGCTTCCTGTGACGAAAGAGGCGCCTGCGCCCGAGCCTGCGCCGATCGAGGCGGCTCCACCGGCGCCCGATGTTGAAGCCCCACCCGAACCGGTCAAACCTGATAGTGTTTCCGTGCCATCCGTCGCACATCCAAGCCCTGTGGAGTTGACCCCGGCCGAGGCTCCGGATCGGACCGGGGAACCTGCCAAGCAGGAGGCAAGCCCGGTCGACGAGGCACCTGACGACACGCCGCAGCAGGTCTCGCCCGAGTCTTCCGCCCCAGCCGAGGTCAAGGCTCTGCCGCCTGAACCCGAGGCGGCGCCAACGCCATCGCCTCAGCCGGTGGAATCGAAGAGCCTCGGCGACGAGGGCCATGATGAGAGCGGCGCGGCCACCGAGGGGCCGAACGCATCCGCAGCTTCGCCAGCCGACGGGGCGCCCGCCGCTCAGCCTGAGGCGGTTCATGCCGAGCCTGCGGCAACGCAAGCGAATAGCCCCGAGGTGAGCCCCGCCACGGCCGAAAAGCCGAGTGGCCCGGAGGTTGCCCGCACCGAGCCTAAAGCCGAAACGCCGGCGCCGGCCTCACCAACAACGGTCGCCGTCCCAGTCAAGAAGCCTGAGCCGCGCGCCGAGCCCAAGGTCAAAGCTCCCGCCAAGGCCGAGCCGGCGGCAACCAAGAAGCGGACGACTGCGACGGCCAAACGGGCAAGTCCGCAGACCCGCCGCGTGGTTGGAACGAGGCCGCAGACGCCGGCGAACCAGGGCATCCTGTCGTTGTTCGACAACGCCTTCCGGCCGCCTGCCGGTAAAGCCACCAAGGCCGCGCCGAGGCGCCCCACGACGCAATCCACGACCCAGCGGTGAAGGCCCAACCACAGAGCGTCAGGCGGCGCTCGGCCTCGGCTTGAGCGGCGTCACCTTCGCCCCCTTGTCCGTGGCGTCGGGAGCCCCGGGCTGGCCGAAGAGAAATCCTTGCGCCTGCGGGCAGCCGAAATCGCGCAGCATCGCCGCCTGATCTTCCGATTCGACACCCTCCGCGGTCACGGTCACGCCGAGGGACTTGCCAAGCGTAATGATGGTCTTGACGATGGCTTGCATCGCCGGGACGCGCGTCATGTTGCGCACGAACTCGCGGTCGATCTTGATTTTGTCGAAGGCGAAGCGCGCGAGATAGTTGAAGCTCGAATAACCGGTGCCGAAATCGTCCATCACGATCTTGACCCCGAGCAGACGCAGGCGGTTGAGCTTACCGAACACCTCTTCGGTATCGTTGATGAGCAGGCTCTCGGTGATCTCAAGCTCCAGTCGCTCGGGCGGAAGCCCGGTCTCGCGCAACACGTGGGCGACGGTCTCGGCCACGTCGGCGCCGCGAAATTGCGCCGGCGAAAGATTGACCGCCACGGTCAAAGGCTTGTTCCAGGTGACGGCGTCGCTGCAGGCGCGGCGCAGCACCCATTCGCCGAGCGGCACGATCAAGCCGGTTTCCTCGGCCACCGAGATGAAGTGGGTCGGCGCCACCTTGCCATGCACCGGATGATGCCAGCGGACCAGGGCTTCGACCCCGGTCTGCTCGCCGGTAGCGAGATCGAATTGCGACTGATAGACGACCTCGAATTCCTCGCGGCGGAGAGCGAGCCGTAGATCTTGCGCGACCGTGT
>DASUZQ010000086.1:0-3125 GCA_036376815.1 Methyloceanibacter sp.
AAGCATCTTGGTGATGTCCTGCTCGCGCCAAGTCTTGACGATGTCGCAAGCGACGTCGTCGCCTTGCGGATCCTTGGTGGCGAGGATGTCGCAAAGCTTGACCTTGCAGGCCTTGCGCGCCTGCTTCTCCGCCCGTTCCTCGGGCGTCAGGTCGTCCTTGCCTGAATCGCCCGCCGGTGCTGCCTCGGAAGGGCTTGTCGAAGGGCTGGTGTCTTCGGCGAAGGCTGAAAAGCTCATGGCAAGCACGATGCCGGCGGCAACAAAAGCGGTTCGCAGAAGCGTCATAAGTCCCTCTTTCGTGCCCATCAGCTCAAAGGCCGGCGGAGTATGGTCGGGGCCGTTGGGAGTGTCCAGCACGGGTGGGGGTTACCCCGACATGCGGTCGAGCGCCGAAATGATGGCGTTGCCCATCTCGGCAGTGCCGATGGTGCGGCAATTGTTCTGCGCGATATCGGCGGTGCGGTAGCCCTCGTCGAGCACGAAGGCAATGGCCTTTTCTATCCTGTCCGCCGTCTCCCCTAGATTGAAGGAGTAGCGCAGGCACATGGCGAAGCTTGCGATGGTGGCGATGGGGTTGGCGATGCCACGTCCGGCGATGTCCGGCGCCGAGCCGTGCACCGGCTCGTAGAGGGCGCGGCGATGCCCGTTTGCATCGGCGGCGCCGAGCGAGGCCGACGGCAGCATGCCGAGAGAGCCTGTCGCCATGGCTGCCTCGTCTGACAGCATGTCGCCGAACAGATTGTCGGTGACGATGACGTCGAACTGCTTCGGCGCGCGCACGAGCTGCATGGCGCAATTGTCGGCGAGGATGTGGTGGAGCGTCACGTCCGAGTAGCGCTCCTTGTGCAGCCGCGTCACCACCTCATTCCACAACACGCCGGTCTTCATCACGTTGCGCTTCTCTGCCGAATGCACCTGGTTGCGGCGAAGGCGCGCCAGATCGAAGGCGACGGCGGCGATGCGCTCGATCTCGTAGGTCTCGTAGACTTGCGTGTCCACGGCGCGCTTCTGGCCGTTCCCCAAATCCTTGATCTCCTTCGGTTCGCCGAAATAGACGCCGCCGGTCAGCTCGCGCACGATCATGATGTCGAGACCGTCCACGATGTCGCGCTTGAGCGATGAGGCGCCGGCGAGAGCGGGATAGCAGATGGCCGGGCGCAGATTGGCGAAGAGCTCGAGGTCCTTGCGCAAGCGAAGCAGCCCCGCCTCCGGGCGCTGGTCGTAAGGGACGCCGTCCCATTTGGGGCCGCCGACGGCGCCGAGCATCACCGCATCGGCTTGGAGTGCGCGTCGCATGGTCGCGTCCGAAATCGCCTCCCCATGCGCATCGTAGGCGCAGCCGCCGACGAGGTCGGTCTCGGTCTCGATCTTGGCGTCCCCTCGCGCATTCACCCAGGCGATGACGCGGGAGACCTCAGCCATGACCTCTGGGCCTATGCCGTCGCCGGGGAGGAGCAGGAGCTTGTAAGTTGTCATGCGCGGTTCCTGTGCTAAGCCGTTGCGGCTTTGCCTAAAGGGAGACGGAAATGCTGACAAGGGCGCTCTTTGCTTTAGCCTTGATTTGCGGGATGTCCTCGGCGGCTTTCGCCGAAGATGCCAAGGTCCTGGCCCTCGGCCTTGCCGACCATGCGGTCACGCAAGAGGAGCTGGAGAAGGGCGAGGCGCAGAGCACGCCGAAGTTCAACACGCCGGCGGTCGCTTATGCGCTCGCTGGTGGCCTTACGAAGGGCGACACCGTCGAGGTCGAGCTGTTCAACAACGACAATTCGCTGATGCGCAACACCGGGACCGCAGGCGAGGATGGAGCGAAGGTTCTGGTGCAAGCGGGCAAGCGCGGCGTGCCGGCAGGCGGCTGGCCGGAAGGTAACTATCACGCCAAGGTCACGATCAGCCGCGACGGCAAGACGCTGGTCGAGCAGAGCTCAAAGCCGATCGCGCTCGAGTAGGGCTCAATGCAATGAGTCTTTCCGCTCGATGCGGGTCTATGCGTTGGACCCCCCTCCCTGTCCCTCCCCCTCAAGGGGGGAGGGGAGAGCAAGATGCTCCTCTCGAGGAAGGACTAAAGCAGCTTCAGGCCCAGGGGCGGCGGGTCCGGGAGGAGGTCTCGAAGCTCTCGATGTGCTCGGCCTTCTCCAGGGTAAGGCCGATATCGTCGAGGCCTTCCATCAGGCAGCGCTTGAGAAACGGGTCGATGTCGAAATGAATCACGCCGCCGTCAGGGCCCCTGATCTCCTGGTTCTCAAGATCGATGGTGATGGTGGCGTTCGGCCCCCGCGAGGCATCGTCGAGCAGCTTGTCGATCTCTTCTTGCGGCAGCTTGATCGGCAGAATGCCGTTCTTGAAGCAGTTGTTGTAGAAGATGTCGGCGAAGCTTGGCGCGATGATGCAGCGGAAGCCGAAATCGAGCAGCGCCCATGGCGCGTGCTCGCGCGATGAGCCGCAGCCAAAATTCTCGCCGGTGATCAGGATCTTCGCTTCAGTGTAGGGCGGCTTGTGCAGCACGAAGTGGGGATGGGGCTTGCCCTCCTCGTCATAGCGCAGCTCGGCGAACAGGCCCGTGCCAAGCCCGGTGCGCTTGATCGTCTTAAGATATTGCTTGGGGATGATCATGTCGGTGTCGACATTGATCATCGGCAAGGGTGCCGCGATGCCGGTAAGCGTGGTGAACTTTTCCATGAACGGCAATATAGAGGCGTGGGTGGCCGGGACAAGCCCGGCGAGACACAAGAGTCCGGTGAGAACGGGCGCCTATTGCTGCGGCGCGAGCGCCTGCGCCTTCTGCTTGGAGACTGGCTCCGCCGCCGGCGTGCTCGCCGACTGCGTCGTGCCGCTCTCGATCAGCTGCTTGTAGTAGTTGCGCATGGTCTCGCAGCGCTGGGGCCCTGGCGGATGCACCGCATCGCCCTTCAGCGTCGAGATGAAGGTGCAGATCTCCTCCATGCCCACGGCGTCGAGCCAGCCCCATTTCACGCCGCGCCTGATCGCGAACAAATCTGCCTTGGTCTCGTCGGGCCCTTCGAACTGGTGGCCGCATTCGTGCGAATAGACGTAAAGCTTCACCGCGGTTGAGAGCCCGGTGATCTTCTTGGTGTTGAGGATGACGAAGCCTGGAAAGGCGCCGCCCC
>DASUZQ010000087.1:0-3299 GCA_036376815.1 Methyloceanibacter sp.
TGCTGATCGTGGGCAAGAAGCTCATTCCGGCGATCCTGCACTATGTCGCTCACACCGGGAGCCGCGAACTGTTTCGCCTTGCGGTCCTTTCCATCGCGCTCGGCGTCGCCTACGCCGCGGCGGAGCTGTTCGGCATTTCGCTGGCGCTCGGCGCCTTCTTCGCCGGCATGATCTTGAGCGAGTCGCGACTGAGCCAGCAGGCGGCAACCGAGTCGCTTCCCATGCGCGACGCCTTTGCCGTGCTGTTCTTCGTCTCTGTCGGCATGCTGTTCGACCCGCGCATCCTCATCGAGGCGCCGGCGGCTCTGCTCGCCACGCTGTTCATCATACTGATTGCCAAGACGGCGGCCGCTTACCTCGTGGTGCGGCTGTTCGGCCATCAGGCGCCGACGGCGCTCTCCATCTCGGTGTCGCTCGCGCAGATCGGCGAGTTCTCCTTCATCCTTGCCGGCCTTGGCGTCTCGCTTGCGATCCTGCCGGAAAGCGCGCGAAGCCTGATCCTTGCCGGCGCCATCATCTCGATCCTGCTCAATCCTCTCCTCATCGAGCTGCTCGACCGCCTGCCGTTATGGCACGTGGCGGCGGAAACGGGCGAATTCGAGCCGGGTCCTCCGCCCGAGGCGCGCGGCCGCGAGCCGATCCCGCTGACCCGGCTCACCGATCACGTCGTCCTGGTGGGCCACGGCCGGGTCGGCAGCGTGGTGAGCCAAGCGCTGCGCGAGGCCAAGCTTCCCTTCCTCGTCATCGAAGCCGATCACGATGCCGCCGCGGACATTCGCCGGCACAGCATCGAGACCATCACCGGCAACGCCGCCGATCCGGAAGTTGTGCGTTCGGCGAATCTCGGCGCTGCGCGCTGCCTGTTGGTGGCGATCCCCGATGCCTTCGAAGGAGGCCAGGCCGTGATGCAGGCGCGCCAAGCCAATCCGGATTTGCTGATCATCGCGCGGGCTCATTCCGAGGAGGAGGTGCTTCACTTGAAGAAGCACGGCGCCACCACCGTGATCATGGGCGAGGAGCAAATCGCCCGCGCCATGATCGAGGACGTGCGCCAGGCGGTGTTGGCTGGACGAGAAGCTGTCGACACGCGCGGGAGCACCACGGCCCCCGCTCTCAGCGAGTAGCCGCCTCTATAGCATGTGCTTGATGTCGGAAGAGAACGACGGATAGGCGTAGATGAAGTCGCGGAGCTGCGTTGCGGTGATGCCGTGCTTCTTGGCAAGCCCGAAGATGTTGATCAGCTCCTCGGCCGCGTGCCCGACCATATGGGCGCCGACGATCTGGTCGCTCGCCTCGTCCACGATCACTTTCGCCCAGGCCTTGGTCTCGGCATAGGTCCGCGTCGAGAACCAATATTCCATGTCGCTCACCGTGACCTTGGTGCTGAGGCCCGTCTCCTTGGCCTGCCCCTCGGTGAGCCCGAGGCTCGCGAGCGACGGCACGGTGTACACGGCGGAAGGAAGGCTCGCATAATCAGGCTTGTGCTTCGGCCCCTCGACGATGTTGGCGCCGACGATCCGCCCCTCGTAAGTAGCGATGGGCGAAAGCTGAGGCGGGCCTGAGAGCACATCGCCGCAAGCATGGACGGCAGGGTTCGACGTCGAGCGCAAGAATTCGTCGACGGAGATGCGGAAGTTGTCGTGGGCGACATGGCCGGCGTCGAGGTCGAGATGATCGACATTGGCGATGCGGCCTGCGCCGTTGACCACGCGGTCCGAGACGACCGCTTGCTCCTTGCCGTTCGCAGCGAAAATGGTGCGCAGCTGGTTGTTTGCCTTCTCCACCCGCAAGACCTTGACGCCGGTATGCACGTCGATGCCGATGCGCGCGCTTTCCTGCCTGATCTGCTCGACCGCGTCCGCGTCGAGCGCTGGCAGGAGGTGGGGCAGAACTTCGAGAATGGTGACCTTGGCGCCGGCCCGTGCATAGACATGGCCAAGCTCGAGCGCGATCACGCCCCCGCCGACGAACAGCACGCTTCCCGGCTGCTCGCGGTCGCTCAACACCTCGTCGGAGGTGATCATCAGCTTGGCGCCTTCGATGGGCAGGGGCCGGGGCCGTGAGCCTGTGGCGATGACGATATGCTTCGCCTCTAGGGTCCGGCTGCCGACCTTGACCGCGTTCGGTCCCACGAAGCTCGCGCTGTCACGGAAGAGATCGACACCGCGCTCTTCAAGCGTCTCGGCAAGGGACTCCGGGATGCCGCCGATCATCTCCTTTTCGCGGTCGATCAGCGCCGCCCAATCGAGCTTCGGCTTGCTCACGCTGATATGGTGGACGTGAGCCTGGCCGATCTCGTGCAGCGCGTGGCCCGCGGCCACCAGTACCTTTTTCGGAGTGCAGCCGCGATTGGGGCAGGTGCCGCCGAGGTCGCGTTCCTCGACCATCGCCACCTTCATCCCGGCCTTTCGGGTCGGCACGGTGACGCCGAAGCCGGCATTTCCGCCGCCCAGGATCAGCACATCGTAGCTGTCGGATGCCATGAGCTTGGTTACCCGGGCGCGGCCGCGCTTTCCAATGCCCAGGAAGCATTATTGCCATAGTCGCGGCGAAAGGGCGAAGGGAGGCGCGGCACGAAGCAAGCGGAACCTCCTCGCCCGGCTTCTCGTTGCGATTTTACCTTGATGCGCGGCGCCGAGCCCCCATATGGCGCTACCGGAATGGGAGTTTTGCAGACGATGAACAGCAGCGACCAGGTTTTCGGACGCGCCTGGGCTTATGGCGGCGCCGGCAACAAGTCCGCCGCCGAGTTTTGGCGCGACTACAGCAAGGGACTGACCCACGAGCAGCGGCTCATTCAGGTAGGCTTCATCGCGCGCATGATGGATGACCAGTTCAGGGTGCCTGGCACCAATCTGCGCTTCGGTCTCGACTTCTTGCTCGGCTTGTTCCCGGGCCTCGGCGACGCCGTGACCAGCATCATCTCGCTCCTCATCGTGCATCATGCCTGGCAGAGCGGCGCCTCGAAGCTCACGCTCGCCCGCATGCTCGGCAATGTCGGAGTCGATTTTCTGGTCGGCTCGGTGCCGCTGTTCGGCGATGTGTTCGACTTCGCCTGGAAGGCGAACCGCAAGAACGCGCGGCTGCTCGAGGCGCATTTGAACAGCCGTTCGGGCAAGTGGGAGGTGGACTAGGCTAGTTCGCGCCCTCCAGCGCGTCGACCTCTTGGTCGGTGAACACCCGGCTGCGGGTCAAGAAGCGCAAGCCTTCGGGCGCCTCGATGAGGTGAAAGGCGCAAGCGAAAGCGCCGATCAGGGCTGAGCATCGGCCTTTACCGTGGTTCCAAGGCTTGGTTGGCT
>DASUZQ010000088.1:0-2933 GCA_036376815.1 Methyloceanibacter sp.
TCGAGCGGCCTGTCCGTGTAGTCGAGGAGACGTCGCCCCTCGAGCCAGGTCATGGTAAGCAGCCTCTGCGTGGAAAGCTCGGGCAGCACCTCAGGCACGCGGATCAAAGGATCGCCGGCAAAGATCGTGGCATAGAGGCGCATATGGCCGGCTTCGAGAGCGTAGTCGAGTTCTTCGCGCAAACGCGCCGCGATCTCCTCCTTCATCTCTGAGGTCTCGATCGCTGGCCTGAGCTGCCGATGGATGGTGAACAGCAAAGCGAGCTGCTTGAGATCAGCCTCCACCGCCGACTGCATATCGGGATATTGCAGCTTCGCGGCCAAGGACCGGCCGTCATGGGCACGCGCGCGGTGTACCTGCCCGAGCGATGCCGAGGCCGCCGCTTCACGTTCGAAGCTCGCAAACCGGCTTTCCCAATCAGGCCCCAACTCCGCCGCCATGCGTCTTCGCACGAAAGGCCATCCCATGGGCGGCGCCTGACTCTGCAGCTGACCGAGCTCGGCGGCATACTCGGCAGGCAGCGCCTCGGGGATGGTGGCGAGCAGCTGCGCCACCTTCATGATCGGCCCCTTGAGGCCGCCCAGCGCCGCGGCAAGGGCCGAAGCCTCCTGGTCGCGGTCCGGATCGAGCCCGAGCAGGCGGGTGCTGGCGATGCGGGCCGCGACGCTACCGACGTTGGCGCCGACGCGCCCGTAGCGTTGCACCCGGGCGGTGAGGCGATTGCGTTCTTTGTCGGAGGTCATCGACCCCAAAGGTAAGGCGGGCTGAGGAAATTGCCAGGGTGTTAGCGTCATCTTGACATTGACGAAATTGTCAATTGCCGAGGCGACTTACGGCGTCCATGCTGAGGGCAGGAGGACTGATCCATGACGATGCGCATCCTGCTCCTTTTGTCTCTGATAATTTTCGGCGCAGCGCCTGCGAGCGCCGTCGACACGTCTGCCCCAATCGAGGTCTGGAAATCGGCGACCTGCGAATGTTGCGGCGCCTGGGTCAAGCATCTTGAGGCCAATGGCTTCACCGTGAAAGTGAACGCGGCGGAGCCAAGCGCGCTCGCTTCGCTGAAGCGGCAAGCCGGCATCGGCGACAAGCTCGCTTCCTGCCACACCGCCAAGATCGACGGCTATGTCATCGAAGGCCATGTGCCGGCGACCGACATCGAGCGCCTCGTTGCCGAGCACCCCGCGGCGGTCGGCCTCGCCGTCCCCGGCATGCCTGTCGGCTCTCCCGGCATGGAGCAAGGCGCCGAGTTCGAGCCCTACGACGTGCTGCTGATCAAGAAAGACGGCTCCACCGAAACCTTCGCCAGGCACTGAGCGCGTCAGGCGTTACAAACGTGGCCAGTTGTCCCGAATCCAACGCGCGAGACTTTGCTCGCTCACCTCGCCCGCGGCAACTGCGAGGATGATCGCGGTGGACTGAGCTTGGTCCGGCTTGAACGCAATTCCGTTCATGCGAAGAAACGCGACCATGCCGATGAACGCGATGCGCTTGTTGCCGTCAACGAAGGCGTAACTTTTGATGAGCCCGAACGCGTAGGCGGCAGCGAGCTCGGGCAGCTCGGCACCTTCATAGTGCCACTTGTTGCGAGGCCGCTCCAACGCCGAGAGCAACAGGCCTTCGTCGCGCAAGCCCGGCGCCCCGCCAAACCGGCGAAGCTGTGGGCTATGCGCTGCAATCGCTTGTTCGTAAGTGAACCACTTGGGCTCGGTCACTTCGCGAGCGCGGCCAGCGTGTCGCGGTACTCGTCAATGATCTCGTCGACGATCTCCATCGCCTTGGCGAAGTCGGGGTCATACGGCAGCGCCTGAAACCCGCCGCCAGGCAGTTCGGTGATGTGCAGTTGCTGGCCATGCTTGAGGTCGAGGCGGCGCATCAACTCCCTCGGCAAAATCAGCCCTTCGGAATTCCCGATTCGCTTGATCTCGATCTTCATGACTCGCCTCACGCCTTGTTATACATTGTGTATAACATCGTTTGCCGTTTTGTACAACAAGCGTCGGGCGAGAATTCGAGCGGCCTAGGACACCTTGTCCATCGCCTCGAGTTCGTCGATCAGGCCTTCCACGACCTTGAGCCCCATGGACCAGAATTTGGGGTCCGTGGCGTCGAGGCCGAAGGGTGCGAGCAGCTCCTTGTGGTGCTTGGTGCCGCCGGCCGCGAGCATATCGAGATAACGGTCGGCGAAGCCCTTGTCGGCCTTCTCATAGACCGCATAGAGCGAGCTCACCAGGCAATCGCCGAAGGCATAGGCATAGACGTAGAACGGCGAATGGATGAAGTGCGGGATGTAGACCCAGAAATTCTCATAGCCGGTCTTGAGATCGATGGCCGGCCCAAGGCTCTCGCTTTGCACCTCGAGCCAAATCTCGCCGAGCCGCTCAGCCGTCAGCTCGCCTTCGCGCCGCTCCGTGTGCACCTTGCGCTCGAAACTGTAGAACGCGATCTGGCGCACCACCGTGTTGATCATGTCCTCGACCTTTGAGGCGAGCAGCGCCTTCCTCTCGCGCTTGCTCGGCGCGCTCTCGAGCTACGCGCGGAAGGTTAGCATCTCGCCGAACACGCTCGCCGTCTCGGCAAGCGTCAAAGGCGTCGGCGCCATCAACGGGCCTTGCGCGTTGGCGAGCACCTGATGCACGCCGTGACCAAGCTCGTGCGCGAGCGTCATCACGTCCCGCGGCTTGCCCTGATAGTTGAGCAGGATATAGGGGTGCGCGCTCGGCACCGTGGGATGCGAAAACGCGCCGGGAGATTTGCCCTCGCGCACCGGCGCATCGATCCAACGCTTGGCGAAGAACTCGTTCGCGACTGCCGCCATGCGCGGAGAGAAATCGCCATAGGCTTTGAGCACGGTCTTTTGCGCGTCGTCCCAGCCGATGCTCTGCGTCGGCTCCTCGGGCAACGGCGCGTTGCGATCCCAATAAGCGAGCCGC
>DASUZQ010000089.1:0-3010 GCA_036376815.1 Methyloceanibacter sp.
TGGCCTTTCACCACGAGTTATCACACGCGCTTTCCCGAATATGTCTCGGCCAGGCTGCCGGTGCCCGAGTCCTGGTGCTATGCGCTGCAGCGGCGCTTCCATAACGGCGCCGCCGGCACCTTCGTCGCCACGCAGTCGATCGAGGACGAGCTCCACGCTCGCGGCTTTGAGCGGCTGATGCGCTGGTCGCGTGGCGTCGACACCGAGCTGTTCCGGCCGCGGAAAGTGCGCCTGTTCGGAGAGAAGCCGGTGTTCCTCTATGTCGGCCGCATTGCCGTTGAGAAGAACATCAAGGCCTTCCTCGACCTCGATCTGCCCGGCCGCAAGGTGCTGGTAGGAAGCGGGCCGCAAGCGGCTGAGCTCGCCAGGCGTCATCCTGAGGCGTTGTTCGCCGGCCCCATGGAAGGCGAAGAGCTTGCCCGCGCCTATGCCTCGTCCGATGTCTTCGTGTTTCCGAGCCTCACCGACACTTTCGGCCTCGTCCTGCTCGAGGCCCTGGCAAGCGGCGTTCCGGTCGCGGCCTTTCCGGCGAGCGGCCCCAAGGACGTGCTCACCGAGCCGGACGCGGGCGCCATGGATTGGGATCTGAAGGGTGCTGCGCTTGCGGCGCTGTCGCTCGACCGCCGCGCTGCCCGGGCGCATGCGCTCCATTACAGCTGGGAAAATTCGGCGCGGCAGTTCATCGACAATGTGCTCATCGCCCACCACCGCAAGCTGCCTGAGCGGCGGCGGCGCTGGCGCCGCAATCGGCAAAAGAAAACGGCCCGGTTGGGGGGAAACCGGGCCGTCTCACTCTCATGCGTCAGTTTGGGGGACGCTTGGGGGATCTCGCGTCCTCCCAGAAATGGTTAGCGACCCCTTGAACTTCAAGAACCCCCTACAAGAATCCGACCTCGAAACGGCTAAGTCTCGGAAAGATTTTGCGAAAAAAATTTCAAGCAAACGGCTGAATCCGGGGATTTCCGGGGCATTTTCCGAGATGGGTGGCGAAGCTGGCCCGGCTGGGGTAAGGCCATCACCGTGAAGGGGTGGCTTAAACAGGGGTTGGCTGGCCTACATGCCGGGTTTGGCGCGCTTTGAGGTCACCCCGCTCGCCTGGCGCCTCGCCTTTCTCTACGCCGCGCAGTTCCTCGTCGTCGGGTGCTACCTGCCCTACATGCCGGTGTGGCTGCATTGGCGTGGCCTGGACGAGGACGCCATCGCGCTATTGCTGGCAGCGCCGCTCTTCGCCCGCATCCTGTTCACGCCACTGATAAGCTTTGCCGCCGATTGGTCCGGCGCGCGCCGCACCGTTCTCATCGTTCTCGCCTGGGGAACGCTTCTGTCGTTCCTGCTGCTCTGGGCCTCGAGCGGCTTCTGGCAGATGCTGCTCGCCACGCTGCTGCTCGCCTTCAACTGGACCACCATCATGCCGCTGATCGAGGCCGTGGCGGTGAGCGGCGTGCGCAGCGCAGGCCTCGATTATGGCAGGGTGCGGTTGTGGGGCTCGGGCAGCTTCATCCTGGCGAGCTTCGCCTGCGGCTTGATCATCGGTCAGTATGGCGCCGCTTCCGTTCTCCCGCTGCTGGTTGCTGCAACGTTGCTGATGATTGCGGGCGTCTACCTTTTGCCGCGCGACGTCACGGGCCGGGCTTCGCCAAGCCCGCCGGCGCTTCGCCGCATCAGCCTCGCCGACGCGGCCAAGCTCGCCCATTCGCCGTCGTTCCTGTTGTTCCTGCTCGCGGCGAGCATGATCCAGGCGAGCCACGCCCTCTACTACACTTTCGGCACGCTGCATTGGCGTGCGCAAGGCTTCGCCGACGGCACCATCGGCGCGCTGTGGGCGCTCGGTGTCATCGCCGAGATCGGGCTCTTTGCCGTCTCCGGGCCGATCCTCGCCAAATGGGGTGCGGGCAGGGTGCTGTTTGCCGCCGGCGCCGCAGCTGCGGTGCGCTGGGCGCTGATGGCCTTCGATCTGCCGCTCTGGGCGACGGCGATATTGCAGTGCCTGCACGCCATGAGCTTTGGCGCAGCGCATCTCGCCGCGATCTATTTTCTGAGCCAGGCGGTGCCCGAGGACCGCGGCGCCACCGCTCAAGGCCTTTATGCCGCGGTGGTCGCCGGCCTCGTTCTCGGGTTCGCGACCATTGCCTGCGGGCCTCTCTATCGGGCGCTCAGTGGCGAGGCTTACGCCGTCATGGCGCTGCTCGCTTTGGTCGGTGCTGGCAGCGCTGTTCTTCTTATGCGGCGCTGGCGCGGCGAACGCGTGGTCGGCGCCATCCAGGTTCAGCCCCAGAGCGCTGGCGGCGGCGGTATGACCATGCCGGAGCTATAGGCAAGGCCCGGGACGCGGTCGCGCTCGAGCAGGAGCGGCCCGTCGAGATCAACGAAGTCGGCGTTTTGCGCGAGCAAGAGAGCAGGGGCCATGGCGAGCGACGTTGCCACCATGCATCCCACCATGATCTTGAGCCCGAGCCTTCGCGCCTCCGCCGCGGTGGCGAGCGCCTCGGTCAGGCCTCCGGTCTTGTCGAGCTTGATGTTCACCGCATCGTAGCGCTTGGCGATGGTTGCAAGCGACGCCCGGTCATGCGCCGATTCGTCCGCACAGAGCGGAACGATGCGGTCGAAATGCTCCAAGAGCGCGTCATCGCCGGCGGGCAGCGGCTGCTCGATCAGCTCGATGCCTGCCGCTTTCGCCGCCGCCAGGAGGCGCTCGAGGCTCGACGCACGCCATGCTTCGTTGGCATCGGCAATCAGCCTCGCATTGGGGACGGCTTGGCGAACGGCGGCAAACCGCTCCTCGTCACCGTCACCGCCAAGCTTGAGCTTGAGCAGAGGATAGCTTGCCGCATCTCGCGCCCGCGCCGCCATCTCCTCAGGTGAGGCGAGCGAGATGGTGAAGGCCGTCTCGACCGCATGCAGCGGCGCAAGGCCGGCGAGTTCGGCAACGCTCCGCCCCGACATCTTCGCTTCGAGGTCCCATAGCGCACAGTCGAGCGCGTTGCGCGCGGCTCCAGGCGGCAACATGTCC
>DASUZQ010000090.1:0-2342 GCA_036376815.1 Methyloceanibacter sp.
CGCGCCTCCTGTAACGGAACCTTCATGATGACGCGACATCGGCGGAAATTCAAGCAAATGCCAGAAATTACACGCATTGTAATAAATTGAAACACTAATCACAGTAATGCCCTAGTTCAGCCCTTGGCACGCCCCAAACACCGGTATGATAGGCCTCTGTTGCCTCTCGGCCCGGTCCAGATAGAGGCTTCGGATTCTCAGCCCCCCAGCCCCCCCGGGGTCTTCATTCGGACCGGGCCATTTCATTGGCTCATTTGTTTAGTGCGTTCCTCCCAAGGAACTAACGGGTCGGTGTTCCGGCCCGTTTTTGTTTGCGCTGTTGGGAGAGCAGCCGGCCTCACTTCTCTGCGTACTCGTACTCTGCGGCGCCTAGAATGGGCCCTGAATCCTCCACCTGGAGAAGCGCAAACAGACAATCCCCGCCCATGGCCTTGAGGTCCTTGAGCGGCAGCCGCAGCGCTAACGGCTCGCCATGCCACATGCCGATCGGCGAGAGCTCGCGCACCGGATGGTGATAGGAGAGTGCGCGGCCGCGATTTTCGCCGCGCGCCACCTCGACCTTCTCCATCTCCTTGGCGATGGCGAGCCACACCGTGCCGGCCCGCTTGTCGGAGCCTTCCGGCGCGGCACCGACATCGACGATGAGCGTATCGCCGTCGGCATGCATGCTGACCGGCACCTTGTCGTCTTGCAGCCGCTTGGCCGCATTCCGCATCGCCATCTCGATCTCCGCCTCGTTGGCGCCGTTCGCATGGAGGATGCCGTCGACCACGACTTGCGGCGTGTAGACCCGGCCATCGCCGCGTGCCCGCGCATAGTTGCGCTGCCGTTCGCTATTCGAGGGACTGCCGAGTGTGTCTCGCCAGCCGAGATAATCCCAATAGTCTACCGAATAAGAGAGCGCGACGATGCCCGGCTTCTCAGCGAGCTCTCCGAGCAGCGCATCGGCCGGCGGGCAGGACGAGCAGCCTTGGCTCGTGAACAGCTCGACCACGGCCGGCGGCTTGTCGGTGCCCGCCACGCCCGATCCGGCAAAGGCGATGGCCGCGAGCGCAGCGAATCCGCGAGCGCAGATCGGAAGGAAGCGCCTCATGGCGACTACAATGACGGATAACGGCCGAAATTTCCGGAAAAATTGCCTCAAAAGGGGTCACAACTCGGTGACTGCGGAGCGGGGGTTTCGTTGAAATTTGCGGCCAGCACCGTCAAATGAGAGTAGTGAACTTGGCAACTTCCGATCGGAAATACGCATGAGTGCGAGCTGCTGCGGCCAAACCGCTGAGACCCATTCGCGGGACGGATTCCGTCGCGTCCTGTGGGCCGTGCTAGCGATCAACGCCGCCATGTTCGCTGTCGAGGTGGTGGCGGGGCTCGCTGCCGGTTCAGCGTCGCTTCAGGCCGATGCCCTCGACTTTCTCGGCGACGCCGCAAACTACGTCATCAGCCTTGCCGTCGTCGGCATGGCCCTGCGCTATCGCGCCATGGCGGCCTTCGCAAAGGGGGCGACCATGGGCATTTTCGGCCTTTGGGTCATCGGCGTCACGGCCTGGCACGCCTGGCACGGCACCGTACCTCAGGCCTTCACCATGGGCGCGGTGGGTACCGCCGCGCTCCTCGCCAATGCGATCTCGTTCGCGCTGCTCTGGGCCTTCCGCCAGGGCGACTCGAACATGCGCTCGGCGTGGATTTGCACGCGCAACGATGTGCTCGGGAACCTCGCGGTGCTGCTCGCGGCGCTCGGCGTGTTCGGCACCGGCACCGGCTGGCCCGATATCGCGGTCGCGTTCATCATGGCAAGCCTCGCCTTGCACGGTGCTTGGGTCGTTCTCGGCCAATCATGGACCGAGGTGCGGGCGTCGGCGTCGCTCCAACCGGCTGAATAGGCGCCTGGCTCAGGCGGCGCCCTTGGCGAGGCTGCGCAACACGAAATGCAGAATGCCGCCGTTGCGGAAATAGTCGAGCTCGTCGAAGGTATCGATGCGCGCGAGCAGCGGGACGGCACGCTTCGTTCCATCGCCATAGGTGATTTCGGCCTCGATCCACTGACCAGGCTTGATCTCGCTCAAGCCTTGCAGGCTCACGGTCTCGACGCCGGTCAACTGAAGCGCCTGCCATGACATCCCTTCCGCAAACACGAGCGGCAGGATCCCCATGCCGATCAGGTTCGAGCGGTGGATGCGCTCGAAGCTTTCCGCGACCACCGCCCTCACCCCGAGAAGCCGCGGGCCCTTCGCCGCCCAATCGCGCGAGGAGCCGGTGCCATATTCCTTGCCGGCGAAGACCACGAGCGGGACGCCCTCGCTCGCATAACGCATCGCCGCATCGTAGATCGGCAGATGCTC
>DASUZQ010000091.1:0-3725 GCA_036376815.1 Methyloceanibacter sp.
GTGTGTCGCCTCTTGCGTGATGACGCCGGCGCGGCCGACCTCGGAGCCGGTGCCCGCCGTGGTCGGCACGGCGACGACCGGGGCGATCTTGTCGGGATCGGCCCGCGTCCACCAATCGCCGATATCCTCGAAGTCCCAAAGCGGGCGCGTCTGTCCGGCCATGAAGGCGATGACCTTGCCGGTATCGAGGCCCGAGCCCCCGCCGAAGGCAACCACCCCGTCGTGGCCCCCGGCGCGGAAGGCTGCGATGCCTGCCTCGACATTCGAGTCCACCGGGTTCGGCTGCACATCGGAGAACATGGCGGCCGGGAGCCCTGCCTCCTTCAACAGCTCCATTGCCTTAAGCGTGATGGGAAACTTGGCGAGGCCCGCATCGGTGACCAATAGCGGCCGGGAGATTCCGGCGGTGCGGCAGGCGTCGGCGAGCTCCTTGATGCGGCCAGGGCCAAAGCGGACGGCAGTCGGGTAGCTCCAGTTTGCGGTCGGTGCGGTCATGTCAGGTTCCGGGGTGAAAGCGATCAGACGTCGCGGAGGTGAAAGCTCTTCGGCTGGGTCAGCGCGTCGAAGCCGTATTTCGACAGCGCCGCGCCGCGTCCGGTTTCCTTGACCCCGGTCCAGGTGAGCTGCGGATCGAGATAGTCGCAGCGGTTCATATAGACCGTGCCGGTCTCGACCCGAGCTCCGATCTCGGCGGCGCGGTCGGTATCGCGCGTCCAGATCGAGGCCGTGAGCCCATAGGGGCTGTCATTCATCAGAGTGATGGCCTCCTCGTCGTCGCGCACCTTCATGATGCCGACCACGGGCCCGAAGCTCTCCTCGCGCATCACCTCCATCTGGTGGTTGACGTTGGTCAGCACCTCCGGTGCGAGATAGGGCGAGCCGGCCCGGTCGCCTTCGACCTTCATGTTGATCAAGGCCGTCGCGCCCTTGCGCCGAGCCTCGGCGATCTGGCCGCGCACCGTGTCGGCGAAAGAAGCGCGCGCCATCGGCCCGAGCGTGGTCGAGGCGTCGAGCGGGTTGCCGACCACATATTTCCGGGTGAGGTCGGCGTAGCCTTCGACGAAATCGTCAAACACAGCAGCATCGACATAGATGCGTTCCACCCCGCAGCAGCATTGGCCGGAATTGTAGAACGCGCCGTCGACCAGATTTTCGATGGCATGATCGAGCTTGGCGTCGGCGCGCACGTAAGCAGGGTCCTTGCCGCCGAGCTCGAGCCCGAGCGAGGCGAAGGTGCCGGCAGTGGCGCGCTCGATGGCACGGCCTCCGGCCACCGAGCCGGTGAAGTTGATGTGGTCGATCTTGCCGGAGCCGATCAGTCTCTCGGTCTGCTCATGCGACAGGACGAGATTGGCGAACAAACCCTTGGGCAGACGCGCGCGCCGGAATGCCTCGGCGATACGCTCGCCGACGAGCAACGTCTGCGCCGCGTGCTTCAGGATGATGGCGTTGCCGGCAAGAAGTCCGGGAACGATGGTGTTGATCGCGGTGAGATAAGGGTAGTTCCACGGCGCGATGACCATCACGATGCCAACCGGCTCGCGCGCGATATAGCGGCGGAAGCCATCCTTAGCCGGCGGCGTGTAAGGCTTAAGCGCCTCCTCGGCCAGGACCACCATGGCGCGGATGCGCTCCTCCACGCCGCCCTTCTCGCCGCCGTAGCGGACGGGCCTACCCATCTGCCAGGCGAGTTCCATCGCAATGTCGTCGTTCATGGCGAGCAGCGCATCAAGAAAGGCCAGCATGTAACGCCCGCGCTCGGCCACCGGAACCCTCCGCCACTCGGGGAGTGCCGCGCGCGCTGCCGACAGAGCGGCGCCGATCTCGGCGTCGCTTGCGATCGGCCGCTCGGCATAGACCGAGCCGTCGATCGGGGAGATGATTTTCACGCTTTCTGACATGGTACCTCGACAAGAAGCGCCGGCCCGCGCACCAAGCGAGCCGGCTTCGTTGCAATCCGGTTTCTGCGTCGGCTACACCGGGGCCGCACCCTCGCGGTGCTTCACCGCGAACTCCTCCTCCGGCGACAAGACGAGCGTCTTTCGTCCATAGGCCGCGAAATAGAGGATGGCAAGCGCGTACCAGATCGCCACGCCGATCACACCGGTGCGATATAGGGGATCGGCGAGCTGGAAGCCAATGGTCACGAGCGCGATGATCACGGTAAGCGCCGCCCCGACCACGCCGACCGGGCTGCGATACGGCCGCTCGATATTAGGAAAACGGCGGCGGAGCTGGATGAAGGTGAGCCCCTGCAACAGATAGGAGAACATGGCGCCGAACACCGCCATGTTGAGCAGCACCCCGCCGATGAACGATCCAGCCGCCTCGCCGCCCATGGCGAACCACACGACCAGCATCACCGCAAGCCCGACCAGGCCGCCGGCGATCAACGCGATGTTCGGCGTCTTGTGCTCGCCGTGGGTCACCGACAGGAAATGCGGGAAGTAGCCCGCCCGCGACAGCGAGTAGATCTGCCGGCCGTAGGCGAAGATAATGGCGTGGAAGCTCGCCACCAGCCCGGTGACGGCTGCTAAAGCGAGCGCGTTCGCGGCTTCGGTGCGGAAAATCACCCGGAAGCCGTCGAGGATCGGCTCGGCCGAGGTACCGAGGGCGAAGGCGCCGTGCACCGTAGTGAGCGCGCCGCTCGCGTCGGCGACTTGGCGTTCGATCGGAATTGAGGGATTGAACAGGAGAACCAGGAAGCCGAGCGCGATCAGCGTGAACATGCCGAACATGATGCCTTTCGGCATGTCGCGTTTCGGGTCCGCCGATTCCTCTGCAGCGAGCGGCAGCTGCTCGATGGCGAGAAACAGCCAGACCGCAAACGGCATGGCGGCAAGGACGCCGTAAACTCCGAAGGGAAGGAACGGACCATGGCCCTCGGGCAACTCGATTGCCGCTCCGGTCGCCGGATCGGCGCCGATGTTCAACGCGTATTTGCCGAAATCGAAAAACGGAAGCGCGCTGATGAAGAACACCACGAGAATGCCGATGGCGAGCAGGGTCATCATGATCGTGACCATGAACGACAGCTCGACGCCGCGGATATTGAGCCCGACAAAAACGATATAGCCAAAGATCCACCAGAGCGGCTGGAACGCGGCGGGCGTGTCGAAAATCGCCGTGAGATAGGTGCCGATGAAGTACACGATCACCGCCGGGGTCAGCACATATTCGATGTTCTCGGCGACTCCGGTGATGAAGCCGCCCCAAGGCCCGAAAGCGGTGCGGGCGAAAGAATAGGCGCCGCCGGTATGGGGCAGCGCCGGGCTCATCTCGGCGATGGAATAGGTAAGGCCGAGATACATGATGGTGATGATGATGGTGCCGACGAACATGCCGCCCCAACCGCCGACGGCAAAGCCCAGATTCCATCCTGAGAAATCCCCCGAGATGACCGCGGCGACGCCGAGCGCCCACAGCGAAAAGACGCCGGCGTGACGCCGTAGCTCGCGCTGATTGAAATAGTCGCTGTCGGGGGTGTGGTAGGAAATCCCGCCTTCGTGCCGCTTCTCAGCCATCGCGCCGATCCCTCTTTCGCGAACGGGCACCTTAGTCTAACTGCCGCACTTGCACTACGTCTGTTCGGGGCCGAACCGGCCGACACCGCGGCAAAAAGACTTAATTTATAAGGGATTGCTGGGGCCAAGGCCGCTTTTGGCGCTTCCCCGGCCGAGGCGGCAAATCCGATCCCCATGCAGCAAATATTTGCTGCGGCTTGA
>DASUZQ010000092.1:0-3899 GCA_036376815.1 Methyloceanibacter sp.
GATCAGCTCCCGGTCGATGCCTTTCTCGACTTGCTCAACGCCTATTTCGATTGCGCCGCGGGCGCGGTGATGGAGCAGGGCGGCCAAGTGCTCGACATCATCGGCGATGCGATCCTCGCCTTCTTCCCCGCCGGCGACAACGGCGGGACCGAGGCCTGCGCGCAGGCGCTTCAAGCCGCGTCCGCCGCGCGCGACCGGCTTGCCGCGCTGAAGCGCGAGGGAAGCGGCAAGGCCCGCGCCATCGAGTTCGGTATCGGGGTTCATTTCGGCGACGTGGTGTTCGGCAATGCCGGGACGCCCGAGCGGCTCAAATTCGGCGTGCTCGGCCGCGCGGTGAACGAGGTTGCGCGCACCGCCGACATGGCGAAGTCGCTGAAGCGGCCGGTGGTGGTGTCCGACGAGGTGGCGCGCCGCGCGAGCGTCACGCTCGCCGATCTCGGCCTGCACGAGCTCCGCGGCATCCCGCAAGCGCGCCGCCTGTGGGCGATGGAGGTCGCCTAGGGGCATTTCATCGCCGCCAGCGGGAGGATAAACTCGCCGGCTGGCGAAGACCGCTCCGCTGCAAGCCGCCGGTCAGGGCAATGACACTATCGAGCGTACAGCCTCCGGTCCTCCCGGTTCTCGCCGAGGGACAGGCGCCTCATGTCACCCGCGCGCGGGTCTACGGCCAAACCGACGCGCCGGTCGAGACCTATCGCATCCTCGAGACCTTACCTCATGACGTCAACGACTACACCGAAGGCCTGTTCATCCATGACGGGTATCTCTACGAAGCGACCGGCGAATACGGAAAGTCGCGGCTGAAGAAATCGAACCTCGCGACCGGCGAGGTGATCTGCGAGCGCTGCCTCGACGTGCGCTATTTCGGCGAGGGCGCCGCTGCGATCGACGACAAGGTCTATCGCCTGACCTATCTCTCCACCCGCGGCTTCATCTACCGCGCCGACGATCTCGAGCTCGAGAGCACCTTCCGCTATCCGGGCCAAGGCTGGGGTCTGACCACCGACGGCAAGCATTTGATCATGAGCAACGGCTCGGCGGCGATCCTTTTCCTCGATCCGCGCACCTGCAAGGTCGAGCACTATATCGTCGTCGAGGACGCCTACAGCGAAGTCGGCTTCTTGAACGAACTCCAATATGTCGACGGCGAGATCTACGCCAATGTGTGGAAGACCGATTACCTTGTGCGCTTCTCGGCCAAGACGGGGAAAGTCAACGGCTGGGTCGATCTCGACGGGCTCAACCCCGATCCTGTGCGGCTCGTCGATCCCCACGTGCTGAACGGCATCGCCTATAACGACGAGAAGGATACCTTGCTCGTCACCGGCAAGAACTGGCCGGCCATTTGGCACATCGCGCTCGTGCCTGCGCTCAAGTAGTAGCGCTCAAGTAGCGCGAAGCGCGGTAGCGCAAACAATAACGCGCTCAGGCAGCGCGAATCGCGATGGCGCGGGAGTGCATTAGCGCTAACAACACGCCTTCAAGCAATGGGGCGCCATAACGTTTTTTCCGCCGAGCTTGCTTTATCTCTGGAAGGGCCTACAGTTTCACCACTGGCACGCCGGACCCAGGCGCTGACGGTGAAGACTAGCGCGCCGATCACGTGCGCGCCCCCTTTCCCGGACATCTCAGCACGCCGAGCGCTACTTGCGCTCGAGGCCCGCGGCTTCCCAGCCTGCGAATAATCGCGCTTGCGACCTAACCCCAAGAGGTCAGTTCATGAACGACACCCGTAATCCCCAAACCGCCGCCGCCGAGGCCCGCGCCAATTATCGCGAGGTGACGTCAAGGCTCGGCGCGCTCGGCCTCGACACGGCCATCCCGGAGGGCGTGCGCGCCCTTGCCGAGAGCACCGTGGACCAGACGCGCGAGGCCTTTTACCGCTCGACCGATGCGTTCGATGCTTCGGTCGCGACCTTCGAGAAGTCCTTCGACGCCGCCGGCCAAGGCGCCGCCGCGTTCAACCGCAAGATCATCGACATCGCCCGGCGGAACCTCGATGCGAGCTTCGACCTCGCCAAGAGCCTGGCCGGCGCCAAGAACCTCACCGACATGGTCGAGCTGCAGACGGCCTTTTGGCGCAAGCAGTTCAGCACGCTGACGGCGCAAGCCGAGGAAGTGCGCGCGCTGTCGACCAAGGTGACGGCCGACGCGACCGAGGCCCTCAAGGAGCACATGGCGCGCAGTGCAAAGGCGCGCAATTAACCCGCGCTCAAGTAGGCCGAAGGCCGGTAGCGCATCAATAGCGCGGATTGAATGCCGTTTTAGTTTGCTGCCTACGTTTGGAGGAGGGCTGCGCTCATGACCATGCGGACGACCAACAAGACCATCACCTTCCATCAGCCCTTCCGCCTGGAGGGGGTCGATGGCGTGCTGCCGCCTGCCGACTATCGGGTGGTGACCGACGAGGAGATCATCGAAGGACTGTCCTTCGTGGCCTACCATCGGGTCGCGACCAGCATCTTCGTGCCGGCGCCGTCCGGATCGGCGGTCGAGATGGTGCGCATCGATCCTTCGGATCTCGAGGCGGCGCAAGCCAAGGACATGGCGCTCAAGCAGGCCGAAGGCCGGTAGCGCATCAATAGCGCGCTCAAGTAGCGCGAAGCGCGATAGACTCCCTCTCCCCCGCGGGGAGAGGGTTGGCGTGAGGGGGATCCGCCCTCGATTAAGGCTTCTTTTGCCCGCCGCCTTGGCCTGGCTTGGCGCGCTGATCGAGTGAGAGCGGAGAAGGCGCCGGCGGGAGCTTCTTCTTGTCCTGCTTCGGCTTCTTCTTCTCTTTGTTGCTCCGCTGCTGCCCTTTGGCCACGTCGTCCTCCTATCGGCTTTGCGATTCGGCTGAGACATCGCTTGCGCGAATCGCCCGCATACTATCCCCCCGACTCAAAAAAAGGGAGCCGCCCGAAGGCGGCCCACGCGTTTGGGCAGGCATCAGCCTGGACCCCACATCCACGCCTCGTCGCCTTCAAAGCTGAGGCTTTTGCCGTGGACGGAAATGAAACCGAGGCTGGAGAGAGCCTCGGGGAAGTGCCCTTGATACTTAAGCGCCGGAACCGATCTGGCGGCCCTTGAGCACGGCATCGACGTCACGCTGGGCTTGCGCCTGCTCGAGGCCGTATTTGGCCGCGACCTGAGTGACGAGGTCGGCCTTGCCCTTGAGCGCGGAGACCTCCTGCTCGGAGAAATGGCTCCACTTGGCGCGAATGTCCTTCATGACCATCAGTCTGTTCTGCTCGGGAGTGTTGGATTTCGCCGAAGTATCGGTCGAGGATGAATTTTCCATCTGGAATTCTCCACATATTATGAGGAAAGTAGACTCTGAACGATCATCATCCAAAATCATCGCTATGATATGGAGAGTTCCGAACATGAAAACAAGTGCGTCACATAAATATTATGCACGCGCGCGGAAATATTTCTGCATAACTTAATTTAAGCGTATTCTGCCCAGAGAAATATTATTCACAATCTAGAATCGGAGTTACGAATGAAGGCCGCTATTTTGAGCGTTTATCCCGACCACCGATTTCCGCACGTCCTGTTCTACAGCACGCTCCTGGCAGTTTTGAGCATTGCCGCGGTCGGTTTCGTCTCCGCGCACGGCCTGAATTAACGCGGGTCTCGTATCTCGTCCCGCCGTCATGGCCGGTCCGGCGTGAGCCAGGGCCGGCCATTTGCGTTTGAGCGTGGGAAGGAACCGTCCGCGAGGAAGCCCGCGCGGGTCGCGGGCCGGCTAGCGCAGGCCCGTGAGGTTCAGAACCACGAAGGTTCCGTAGATCAGGATCGCCGCGGAGACCGCCAGCACAGCGAGCCACGCCGCGCTCGGCAGGCGCCTCGAAGTCTCGTTGTCATTGGCGGAACGCATGTGGCTCCTGTTCTCATCCCTAGGATGAAGGCTGATT
>DASUZQ010000093.1:0-5128 GCA_036376815.1 Methyloceanibacter sp.
TTCCATACTCCTCAACGAGGCCATTCGCCGTTCGCAGGAGCGCCACCAAGCGGCCGAGCCGCAGGGATGCCCGCCGGGGCTCGTGCCCTCGCGCAAGGGCTGCAAGCCCGCCAAGAACAAGGGGCCGGAAGTCACGAAATGCGAGCCGCCCGTGCAGTGGCGCAAAGGCAAAGGCTGCGTGCCGCCGAGAGGCCCGGAAGTCGCCAAATGCGAGGCGCCCATGCAGATGCGCAAGGGCAGATGCGTGGCGCCCAAGGAGCCTCAGGTTGCCAAATGCGAAGCGCCCATGGAGATGCGCAAAGGCAGATGCGTGCCACCCAAGGAGCCTCAAGTCGCCAAATGCGAAGCGCCCATGGAGATGCGCAAGGGCAAATGCGTGCCGCCCAAGGAGCCTGAAGTCGCCAAATGCGAGCACGGCGACGTCTACCGCAAGGGCAAAGGCTGCGTGCCGGCGGAGCATGAACCTGAGACCGCCTCCTGCGATCGGCCTTTCATTAGGATCGGCAACGGCTGCGGCTGTCCGCCCGGCTTGATCGAGCGCAACCACGATTGCCGGCCGCCGACGGTTGTCGTCGTTCCGCCTCCCGTGGTGCCGGTTGGTCCCGGTCCGGGACCTGGTCCGGAAGAACCGCCGCATGTGGTTCCTGCTGCAACTCCGCCCGCGCCACCTCCGCCGCCGCGACAGGCGTCGCCGGCCCCTCCCGAAGAATCCAGCACCGATCCAGTCGCTGGCGAAAATCGAGCCGGCCGCCAACCGCTGCCTGCCCGACGACCTTTACGACCTGTTGGAGCAGACCTACGGCAAGCCTCCGGCGCTCAACCGGTGTCCCTCGGCGTGCTTGCCGAAGCCAGCCTCCTTCACGCCGGCCGAGCTTGACGCGGCCGCGGCCAAGAGCGGCATCAATTGGTGCGAAAACTGCGTGCAGGTCGGCGGCTATATGCCGCTCGCCTCGGTGCTGCAGCTCGAAAAAGCCGCCAACGTCACCATCTGCGTCAATCCGGATATGTGCCGGCTTCCCGCCGCGATCGGCGGCGGCGATGCCGGAGAGCGCGTGGTCGAGATTCGCACCGTGTTCAAGGACCTGCCCGCCGGGGTGAAAAACGAAGGCAATATCGCCGTCGTGGTCGGCAACCAGGACTATCTCGGCGATCTGCCCGACAATCCTGACGGCAAGGCCGATGCCGATGCGGTGATGGCGCTGCTCGTCGATCAGCTCGGCTACAAGCAGGAGAACATCATCGATCTCCGCGACGCGACGCTCTCCGATTTCGAGCGCGTGTTCGGCTCGCAGAGCCATCCGGAAGGAGAGCTTGCCAAGCGCATCGACAAGAAGGACCCGGGCGACGTCTTCATCTACGTGGCGAGCCACGGCATGGTGAAGGAGGACGACGCCAAAGAGGCTTACCTGCTTCCGGTCGATGCCAAGCTCGACGATCTCGACAAGACCGCCTATCCGATGCAGGAGCTCTACGACCATCTCGGCAAGATCGGGGCGCGGACCATCATGCTCATGCTCGAGGCGAATTTCGCCAAGAACCTCGATGAGCTGATCAACCCGCCGAACCTGCCCGAGCTCGAAGTGGAAGCCATGCCGGTCGATCCGGTGCCTGGCCTCGCCGTGTTCAAGGCTTCCGACCGCGACCAGAAGACCATCAAGGACCCCGAGTACGGCATCGGGCTCTTCACCCGCTACATGATCGAGGGTCTGGCCGGCAGGGCCGACGCGGGCCCGCTCGGCAATGACGACAAGCGAATCGATACGGTCGAGCTCTACGTCTACACCGCCGACGCGGTGCGCACGGCGGCGCGGAAGTCGTTCGGGCTCGAGCAGAAGCCGCTGTTGAGCAAGATCGACAATCTGGTGGTCGGCAACCTCACCGCGAACTGAGGGCGCCAAACATTTGGGATTGCGTGATGGCCGGGCTTGTTCCGGCCATCAGCGTTTTTGCGCGACCCCTACTCCAATGGCCGGGCGACGCGGAAACCGATCACGTTGAGACGGCTGCCCTTGGGGAAGCTCATGCGCGCTGACGGCCGCGCGAATTCGGCCTCGTAGTACCAGGCGCCGCCTTTGGCCACGCGGCGGGCACAATCGCCGCCGCGCGGAGAGGCGTCGGCCGGCGCGCCAACGTGGTTCTTGTTCGCGCAATCCTCAACCCACTCGAACACGTTCCCTTCCATGTCGTGCAACCCGTAGGGGTTGGCGGGGAAGGTTCCGACCTCGACGGTGGTGCCTTGATAGGTGCCTTGCTTGCGGGTGCCGGGCAGATTGCTCGCATCGAAATTGGCTTGCGTCGGCGCGAGCGTCTCTCCGGCGGCAAAAGGCGTGCTCGTGCCGGCGCGCGCGGCGAACTCCCACTCTGCCTCGGAAGGCAGCTGGTAGGCCTTGCCGGACTTCTGGCGCAGCCAGTCGATATACGCCTTGGCGTCGTCATAGGAGACATAGATCACCGGGCGCCGCCCGCGCCCCCAGCCGCTGTCCTGCGGCCGATAGTTGGCGCAGCCGCCTTCGAGCGCGCAGGCCTCCCATTCGTCGAAGGTGATCTCGAATTCGGACATGGCGAACGGCGCCGCCACCGTCACCTCATGCTGCGGCTCCTCGGCGGCCTGGCGCCCCTTCTCGCCTTTGGCGGCGCCCATGAGGAAACGCCCGGCCGGCACAACCACCATCTCCGGGCAGTTCTCGCAATCCTTGAAGGTCGAGCCGACCTCATGCTCGAGCGGCCCCGCGCTGATGCCGGGCACCGCGGGCTTCCCCGGCACCGGCAGCGCCGCGATTTGTGTCTTGGTGACGCGCATCACGGCGAGCAGGCTCGCGGTGAGCTGCCCGTCGGGGGTCAATCCGGCCTTGGCCTGAAAGCGCTTGATGGCGTCCGCGAGGATCTCGTCGTCTCCTCCCCTGCTTCCGTTGGCGATGTAGCCGAGCTGCTGCAACGCCGAGCGAGCCTCGGCGACCGTCGCCGGATCGGTGAGCACGGCGTCGGGCGGCAGGCTCGGGCCGGCGAGTCCGCACCCCTCTACATCGAGGCAGACCTTCGGCGAGCCGCCCTGAAAGCTGACCTCAGGCGTTTGCGTGCGGGTTGCGAGCTTCACCTCGGTCGCGGTCTTGTTCAGCAAATCGCCGAAATAGAGGCGTGGATTCTCGCTGAAATTCCTGAGGAGCGCGGTCGCGAAAGGCGAGTGCGCGCCTGGATCGCCGTCCGCTGCGAGCTGGCCGGACCCCGTGGCATTGGCGGTGACCACCGTGCGGTCAGCTTCGCCGAGCAGAGAGAGGCCGCGAAAGCCGGTGCCTTGACCTGCGCCGCGCGTCGGGCATTGCGGAAACGGATCGTTGCGGCAGGCGTCGAGCATCACGATCTGCTGCGGCGCCGGTCCGGCCGCTTTGTACAGCTGCTGAAGATCGACCGAGCGGATCGTGGTCTTGTCTTCGCATGTGATCTCCATATCCGTCGGCGCCAGCAGGTTCTTGCCTTGGACCGACATGCCGTGGCCGGCGTAGTAGACCAGCGCGACCTCGGCTCCGGTCGCGTCCCGTTCGAATTTCTCCAAGGCGTCGAGCAGGCCGGCGCGGTCGAGATTGTAGTATTCCGACACCTCGAAGCCGTGGCTCTTGAACTCCGCGGCGATGGCCTTGGCGTCCGGCACGGGATTGGGCAGCTTGGAGAGATGCTGGTAGTCGCTCATGCCGATGACGAGCGCGACGCGCTTGGCGGCCGCTGCCGCCGGTGACCACGCCGAGGCGAGGAGGATGAGGGCTGCCGCAACGATACGAAACATGGCTGTATCGCCTTTCCGTTCTCGCAAGCTGAGCCCTCGGCAAGCCCGCTTGGGTGGGGAAATCTAGCACCCGCGGCAGCCCACGCGAAGGGCATGGCTCACGCCCTGTTCCGCTTTTGCCATGATTGTGAATAGACTTGAGATTGCCGCGACCCCTAAATCCCGGCGCTTTTCCGTGGACGCCGCCATGCAAGCCAGTCTTTCCCGCCTCGCCGCAGTCGCCCTGCTTAGCGCGGCGCTCGCGCTTGTGCCGCTATTCGCGCGCGCCGAGCCAAAGGCTCCGAGCGAGGAGGAAAACGCCGACGCCGCCTTCGCCGCGAGCTTCATCGGCAAGAATTATGACGGCGATCTCGACATCGAAGGCTGGGACGATCAGGGCGGCGGACTCATCACCGCGCCGATCTTCATCCACCAATATCAGCGCGAGGACGGGACCTATCTCGTGATCACCAGCCGCCAGCTCGCCAAGGAGTCGAAAGACACGCCGGCAAATTACGAGGTGGTCGACGCGCTGATCGTGCCGCCGCCGCAAGCCGGCGTCGAGTTCACCATCTCCTGCGTGCAAGGCAAGGACGAGACGCTTCGCTTCATCGGCGAGGCGAAGGGGCCCGAGAGCAAGGAATGGTGGACCGAGGTGCGCCGCGCCTGGGAGATCGCCCTCGACACCGGCAAGATCTCATCGACCAAGACCAAGGGCGTCCGCTGCACCAACGTGTCCTGGGGCCAGTAGGAGATTGACCTATGAAGGCACGGCTGAAGGATCGCATCATCGCCGAGAGCGACGACATCGTGGCGGAAGGCGGCTACCACTACTTCCCGATCTCGGTGGTGCGCATGGAGTGGCTGGAGAAGGCGCTGAAGACTGAGTCGGATCACGCCTGCCCGCATGGCGTCCAGTTCTACGATGTGGTGATCGAGGGGCAGCGCCATCCCCGTGCCGCCTGGATCTACGAGGCGCCGCGCCCCTCGATGCGCCACGTGGCCAACCGCTTCGGCTTCTGGGAAGACGTCGAGGTGAGTTGAATGACCCTCCTTGCCTTGACGTTCCTCGCAGCCCTCGGCTCAGGCCTCATCGCCGGCTTCTTTCTCGCCTTCTCGGCATGCGTCATGGCTGCTCTTGGGCGCATCCCGCCGGCATCGGGCATCTCCGCCATGCAATCGGTCAACGTCGTGGTGTTGAACCCGGTGTTTCTGGGAACCTTCTTCGGAACGGCCGCGCTCTCTCTCGTGCTCGCCGTCGCGGGCCTCATGAACTGGGCCGAGCCTGGCGCCTCCTATTTGCTAGCAGGGAGCCTGCTCTACCTCATTGGCTCCATCGTCGTGACCATGATCTGCAACGTCCCGCTCAAC
>DASUZQ010000094.1:0-3604 GCA_036376815.1 Methyloceanibacter sp.
CTCAACGTGCTGATGCTGTTGTGGCCTGTGCAAGCCGTTCTCGATTGGCAGGCCGGCAGGTAGGGATCGAGACGCCCCACGCGTATGGTTCGAGGCCCAGCCGTCATCCTGAGGTGCGAGCGGAGCGAGCCTCGAAGGACGGCCGGGCACCTCACCATCACGCACGATACCCCCGCTGGACACTCTCACCAGCCCCGACCATACTCCGCCGGCCTTCGAGCTAATGGGCACGGAAGAGGGACTTATGACGTTTCTGCGAACCGCTTTTGTCGCCGCCGGCATTGCACTTACCACGAGCTTTCCGGCCTTCGCCGAGGAGCCAAGCGCCTCAACGAGCCCTTCCGAGGCAGCACCGGCGGCGGGCGATTCAGGCAAGGATGACCTGACCGCCGAGGAACGGGCAGAGAAGCAGGCGCGCAAGGCCTGCAAGGTCAAGATCTGCGACATCCTCGCCACCAAGGATCCGCAAGGCGACGACGTCGCTTGCGACATCGTCAAGACTTGGCGCGAGCAGGACATCACCAAGATGCTTGGCGGCAGGTTCAACTGGACCTGGGGCAAGGCGGTCTGCCAATCGAAGCTCGAGGTCAAGCGCGAGGCCCTGGTGAAGGCGATGACCGAGGCGAATTACGAGGTGGTCTTGCCCGAGCAGAAAGTCCGCTGCGCGCTTGCCCAGAAGTCTGAAGGCGAGCCCTATGCCGTCGACATCTCGATCGCGCCAAAGGTCGCCTTCGAGAACGGCAAAGCGGTCTCGGCAAAGCTCAATTGGGGCGAGGCGAAAGCGCCCATGCTCGCCTATGCCTTGATCTACGCCGGCACTGGGCTCGACAATTCCGCCAACATCCTTGGCCCGGAAGTGACACGCATGGTGAACGAGTTCACCACCAAGAAATGCGCCAAGCTCAAGGACGATCTGCCGAGAAGCACGGGCAACTAACCGAGGAAACCGATCGATGTATTACAGCGCACCCTATTTCATCACCGTCGGCCGCGTGCTCATGGCCATCATGTTCCTCCAGGCCGGCATCAGCAAGATGTTCGGCTATGCCGGCGCGCAAGGATATATGGAAGCGCACGGCGTGCCCGGCGTGCTGTTGCCGCTCGTCATCCTGACCGAGGCAGGCGGCGGGTTGTGCGTGCTGCTCGGCCTGTTCACCCGCTGGTGGGCGATCGCTCTCGCCGGCTTCTGCGTGCTCGCGGCGCTGTTCTTCCATTGGCATCCCGAAGACCAGATGCAGATGATCAATTTCATGAAGAACATCACCATCGCCGGTGGCTTTCTTGTGCTGGCTGGCGCCGGCCCAGGCGCGCTCGCGCTCGATAACAGGCTAAGGTAAACGCCGGTCGAACACACAAGAGCTACGAGGAGAAGGGAAAACCGATGACCGATGCCTTCATTGAGCAACTGCGCCCGCTCGGCTTTGAGAAATACGCGAGTCGTCTGACCCGCATAGTCGGCAACGCCACGCAGGTTGTCGTCGGAGGGGACCAAGTGCGGAGAGGTCTGGCGCCCGACGAGACTGGCGCGGTTATCGTTGGGGATATGGACAGCGCCGCAGCGCGGCTCTCGGATGACGGCACTTTCATAATCGATCGACTGCGAGAACTTGGCGAGGCCGGCCTCGAGGCGATGGTGGATCGCGCCAATATTACCGACCGGGGCGCCCTACAAGCTTTTCGCGATCGTGCGAAGAGCAACAAGGGCATCTTGCCGACGTTGGAGATTGGTCTTGGCGGCGTTGCCGAGAAGCTTTCACGAGATCGCATGGGACTGAAATCGGAATTTGAGAAGCTCAAAATCAGTACCACCAGTCCGGACACCTCCACGCTCGCGGCGGGGGCCGTACTACCGACAGGTCCGATGATGACCATGAGCAATAGCATGGGCTGCACCGGCGCCTATCTTGCCATCGGTGGCGGAGCGGGCTTGATGGTGGGCGGGATGGTGCTCGAGGATAGCGCCATGTTCGGCTTCGGCGCAGCCGCGCTTGGCATTGGCATCGGCGCGGCCGCCTATTTCTGCTGATCGAAAGGCCAGCCACAACCGCTACGCATCGTCGATAGTCCTCCTGCAATGGGTCATGGGCGGGCTTTACATTCCGCCGGCCTTCCCATACATCGCCCGCAAAGGGGTGCAGGAGCAGATCATGGGTTATAAGGTCGCCGTCATTGGAGCCACCGGCAATGTCGGCCGGGAGATGCTCAACATCCTTGCCGAGCGGGAGTTTCCCGCCGACGAGGTGTTCGCCATCGCCTCGCGCCGGTCGATGGGCGTCGAGGTTTCCTACGGCGATCAGCGCCTCAAATGCCGCGACCTTGAGAATTTCGACTTCCGCGGCGTGGACTTCGCCCTGATGTCGGCGGGCTCCGCCGTCTCCAAGGAGTGGAGCCCACGGATCGGCGCCCAAGGCTGCGTCGTCATCGACAATTCCTCCTGCTGGCGCTACGACCCTGACGTTCCGCTCATCGTGCCTGAGGTGAACGCCGATGCCGTGGCGGGCTTCACCAAGAAGAACATCATCGCCAATCCGAATTGCTCCACCGCGCAGCTCGTCGTGGTGCTGAAGCCTCTGCACGATCTCGCCAAGATCAAGCGCGTGGTGGTCGCCACCTATCAGTCGGTATCGGGCGCGGGCAAGGAAGCCATGGACGAATTGTGGGACCAGACCAAGGGCATCTTCGTTACCGATCCAACCGAGCCCAAGGTCTTCACCAAGCAGATCGCCTTCAACGTCATTCCTCATATCGACGTCTTCATGGAAGACGGCTCGACCAAGGAGGAATGGAAGATGATGGTCGAGACCAAGAAGATTCTCGATCCCAAGATCAAGCTCACCTCGACCTGCGTGCGCGTGCCGGTGTTCGTCGGCCATTCCGAGGCCGTCAATGTCGAGTTCGAGCGCCCTGTCACCGCCGAGGAGGCGCGAGCGACTTTGCGCGAGGCGCCCGGCGTGCTCGTGGTCGACAAGCGCGAGCCCGGTGGCTACGTGACGCCGGTCGAATGCGTCGGCGATTACGCGACCTATGTCAGCCGCATCCGCGAGGACCAGACCATCGACAACGGCCTCTCCTTCTGGGTGGTGTCGGATAACTTACGCAAAGGTGCCGCCCTCAACACGGTGCAGATCGCGGAGCTGATCATCAACCGAAACCTGCTCAAGTCCGCGGCCTGAACCTTCGCGCCAACGGGAAACTCCGGGCCAGATTAGCTCTCTAGTCCGGCGTGCCGGTGTCGATCCAATCTCGAATGAGTTCTAGCTCCTCGTCGGTGGCGTAGGGACCGCCAAAGGGCATGCGCGGATAGCCGGAGACGCCGGTGGTGAGGGCTTGATAGAGAAATGTCTCGGTGGCGCGGCCCACACCGATCAAAGCCGGATCGATGAGCCGAAACGATGGTTCGTCGCCAAAGGGCATGACGACCGCCTTGACGAACGCGCTCTTATCCTTCCAGCCGAACCCCTCGCCGTGAACCAATGGCATATCGTCGTCTCTGCCCGCTATCAGCCTATCGACAATAGCCTTGATCTGAGCGAAGCCAGGGCTATTGGGGCGCGGCACCGTCGGCATGCCCTCACTCATTGCTACGGAAGGATTCCGTCGCCTT
>DASUZQ010000095.1:0-4392 GCA_036376815.1 Methyloceanibacter sp.
GACCAACTGGCCGCCAAGCCTGCGGTATTATTCGGAGTAGCCTTCAGGAACGGAACCCGGCGCTCGAGCGGGCGCCGGTCGGCCTGGTTGGCGTAAGCGCCGCCTGTGAAGCCTTTGCGCGCGCATGACCGCAACTTTGCACAAGATTTGCCTATTCTTGTAACACTACGTTCTGTGTTTGGTGCTATTTCCCCGCCATCGCATTAAGGGCCCCGCAAGGCTCACTAGGGAGATGAACATGCTTTATCGCTTTATGACTGCCGGCGCCGCCGTTTGCGCGCTTTCGCTTCTTGGTTTCACCGGTCAGGCCGATGCCACCACGCGGCTGATGCTCAAAGCCTCGCCGGCCCTCACCATCCTCGCCGCAGACGAGGAGAACCCCGAAGTGGAGAATCTGCTCGACCCCGAGGCTACCAACGGCGTCCCGGGCGGCCCCACCGCGGCAACGCCGGGCGACGAGCCCAAGCCTGAAGGCGAGATGAAGGCCAAGCCTGAAGGCGGCGATTCCGAAATGAAAGAAATGAAGGAAGAGGGCAAATAGCCTTCACGCTGCTGCGCCGTCGCCCAAAGGGTGGCGGCGCCTACGCCGCGTCGGCCTCGGCAAGCTCGCGAAACATCTCGGGCGTCACCGGCCTTGGCCGCGCGAAGAGATCGCCTTCCGCGAGATCGACGCCATAATCCATCAGGCGCTCGAGGCTCGCCTCGTCGTCGACCTTCTCCACGATCAGCTTGAGATCGAAGCGGTCGAGATAGCTCGTCATGTCGGCAGCTGGGATGCTTGCCCCCGCTTCCGCCATGTCGTGCAGCAAGGTTTTTGCCTCGATCTTGACGTAGCGGAAGAAATGGTCGCGGAGCGCGGCGAAATCGACGTCGAGATCAGCGACGCGGTCGAGAGAGAACACGAAGCCGAGCTTGCCGAGGGTCTTGAGACCGGCAAGCTCATCGGCGCCGATATCGAGCACGGCACGCTGGCTCAGTTGGAAGGTGAGGTTGTCGGCAAGGGTGCTGTTCTCCTCCATGAACTCGACGAGCTCGGGGAAGAAATCGTGGTCGAGCAGCGACTGGGCCGAGAGATTGCAGAACACGCCCTTGAGCCGCGACTCTGGCCCCAGACGGCGCAACAGCTGCACGCATTTGACCAGCATTACATTGTCGATGCGCGGCATGAGGTGCTCGCGCTCGGCGAGCTCCAGATAGTCGCCTGGCGGCATAAACGCATCGTCGCCGGTGCGGATGCGGGTCGAGGCGTCGTAAAAGCGGAGCTTGCGGTCGGGCAAAGTCACGATCGGCTGGAGATAGAGGTCGACCCGGTTCCCGTCGATGGCCTCGCGCAAGTCTCGTAGCATGGCGTCGCCGGGAGCAATCTCGGCGGCGGCCTCTGCCGGCTCGGGCACGACGGCGAGGACTTCATCGGCGACCGGCGCAGGCTCGGTGACGATCACCACCTCCTGGGTGACGATGGTCGTTTCGTCGGCGAGGATGTCGATCGCAGCCTTGTCCTCTTCGTCGGCAAAGTCTCCTTCGGCAAATTGCATCGCCTGGTCGCCAAGTTCGGCGAGGCTCACGCGCTCCAAGCGCTCCTCAAGCCGCAGCGGGAGGTCGGAGGTCTCGGTGAGATCCTCAGTTGCCGCCGCGGCGAAAGCCGGAGACGCCGCCATCAGCTCGCGCGAAAGGTCCTTGATCAAGCCTTCCAGCGATTTGAGCTCGGCGCCGATCTCGTCGCGCTGCGCCCTCGTCTGTGCCGCGAAATCCGTGCGCAGCACATCGAGGCGGCCGCGCAGCTGCTCCACGTCTTGCCTGAGGCGCTCGACAACCGGGCCGCTCACGCCGGTTGCCGGCGCGCCGCCGCCATATTCGGAGATAGCCTGGTCGAGCCGCTCGACCCGATCGGTCAAGAGATCGAGCCGCGCCACATCGTCCTCCACCTGATCGATGCGCTGCAAGTCGCCGTCGAGGACGACAAGGGCTTCCTCGAGCTCGTCGAGGCGGCCGGCGACAGTGGCGGAGCGGGCTTGGCGGGTGATCACGTAATGCGAGGACGCCATCACGACAAACAGCGCCGCCCCGGCGATGATGCCGGCCATCATGTCGATACCCGAATTGATGATGAGGCCGGCGGCAAAGGCGGTTGCGGTCACGGCCATGGCGATGAGGACGACCACATCGAGCAGGCCAAAACGCCCGGGAGCAGCGTTCGATCTAGAAGTCATGGCTCTTCACTTCGGCTCTGGCCGGTCCCTCAGGGCAGTGCCCGCGCCAGCACGCTATCGACAAGCATAAATGAAGATCGGCAATGCTCAAGTCCGCGAGCTATCGCCCCATAAGCGCCAACACGATAAACCGCTGGCCTGCGCAACACAATGCCGCGGCAGCGGTGGCATTGCCGTTATCATCACGGCATATTGAGCGCGATGCGCCAATCGCCGCGCATGGTCGCTCGGCAAACCGCGTACGCTGTCCCGCCGTTTTCGTGGACATCGATCAATCACGCCCGTAACCCTCGAGGAGTTCGTCATGTCGCTTAAATTCGTCGCAGCCGGCTTGGTGGCCGGGTCAGTTATTGTTGCGGGCGCCATCGCGGCGGCACAAGAGCCGCCCCGTCCAGATCAGCTCGTCGACGCCTTGAACGGCGTGTTCGGCAAGCATCCCGGCGATCGCGCCGCGCACACCAAGGGCATTTGCCTCAGCGGGCAGTTCACGCCTGCTCCAGACGCGCCGTCGCTGTCCAAGGCGCCGCAATTCGCCAAGCCTGTGCCGATCACGGCACGGTTGTCGCTCGGCGGCGGCAACCCGCAAGCGCCCGACAATGCGCAGGACAACGTGCGCGGGCTCGCCGTGCGGTTCGATAACGGCAACGGCGCCTATAGCGACCTCGTCATGATTTCGGCGCCGATGTTCTTCGCGCAGACGCCGGCGCTGTTCGTCGAACTCTTGCAGACCCTCGGGTCGGGCGACAAGGAGAAGCTCGGCGCCTTCTTCAAGGCGCATCCCGAATCGACGCGGCAGAACGCCTGGCTCACTTCGCACCCGGTACCGGCGAGCTATGCCGGGGTAAACTACTGGGCGGTGCACGCCTTCACCTTCACCAATGCGAAGGGCGACAAAACCCTCGTCAAGTACAAGGCCATCCCGGAAGCCGGAGAGCTTGGCCTCGGTCCCGACGAAGCGAAGGCTAAAGGTCCGGACTTCTACGCGCCGGAGCTCAAGGACCGTCTCGCCAAGGGGCCGGTGGCGTTCGACCTGGTCGCCATTCTCGGCAAGCCGGGAGATCCAACCAACGATCCGACCCTTCGCTGGGACGATGAGGACAACCGCACCACGGCGCCGCTCGGCAAGATCACCATCAACGCCATCGTGCCCGATGCGACCTGCAACGCCTTCAGCTTTCTGCCGGGCAATGTCGCTGACGGCATCGCCGGTCCGACCGACGATCCGGTGTTTGCCGCGCGGTCGCCCGCCTATGCCGTTTCCCTGATCAGGCGCACGACGTCGCAATAGGGCAAGCAGGGCCTTTACGCTGTGGCGGAGAGCCGGGATAATCCGGCCCGCTTCGTTTCACTGGCGACGCTCTTCGGTCAGGCCATGAAAGCAGACGACCCCAAGGCAAGAGAGTCGGCGGCCCTCCCTGAAGACATCGCCGTGTTGCAGGCCTATGTCGACCTGATCAACTCGGAGCGCGAGACCATCTGGGCGCGCCACAACGCGTTGCTCGTGGCCAATTCGCTCATCATCGGCGCGCTCGCCATCAGCCCCACCGCCTTATGGGGCAAGGAATGGGCGGCGCTCGGGATGATCGGAGCAGGCCTCCTGATCAGCGCCGCCTGGCTCGGGATCACGCTGCAAGGATGGTCGGCGATGGAGCGGCATGCCGACCGGGCGAGGGCCTTCACTTCGGCCCACTTCAAGCATCTGCCGAACGCGCTCGATGAAACGCTGTGCGACCGCGCCCAGACCCATATCCATCACCTGATTTTGCTGGTGATCGTGGTCTTCATGCTCATGTATTTCGGCTTGGGCTATATCCGCTTCTCGCTCGCTTAGCGGAGGAGTTTCGCGATGATGCAACGAAGGCTCGGCACCACGGGGCCCGAGGTCTCGGCCATCGGGCTTGGCTGCATGGGAATGTCGGACATGTACGGCCCGGCCGACCGCGGCGAGAGCATCGCCACGATCCACGCCGCTCTCCATGCCGGCATCAACCTCCTCGACACCGGCGATTTCTACGGCATGGGCCACAACGAGATGCTGATCCGCGAAGCGCTTGCCGGGCGCAAGCGTGAAAGCGTCGTCATCAGCGTCAAGTTCGGCGCGCTCCGCGACGTCGGCGGAAACTGGCTGGGCTACGATGCGCGGCCGCTCGCGGTGAAGAACTTCCTCAGCTATTCGCTTCGC
>DASUZQ010000096.1:0-5655 GCA_036376815.1 Methyloceanibacter sp.
GCGGTGACCACGCTTTCCACCTTGGCGGCGAAGCGCGCCTTGAAGGCCTCGATGATCCCCTTGACCAGAACCTCCGGCGCCGAGGCGCCGGCGGTAATGCCGAGGCTGCCGATGCCGATGAAATCGTCCCAATCGATCTCGGCCGCGCTTTGCACCAGCATGGCGCGCGGACAGCCGGCCCGCTCGGCCACTTCCACGAGGCGCAGCGAGTTCGAGCTGTTGGGCGAGCCGACCACGATCAGGCGGTGGCAAAGCGGCGCGATCCGCTTCACCGCCTCCTGGCGGTTGGTCGTGGCATAGCAAATATCGTCCTTGCGCGGGCCGACCATGTGCGGAAACCGCCCTTTGAGCACCTCGGCGATGGCCCGGGTATCGTCGACGGAAAGCGTCGTCTGGGTGGTGTAGGCGAGTGCGTCCGGGTCCTTCGGGGTGAAGGCAAGCGCATCGTCGATGGTTTCGATGAGATGCACCGAGCCCTCCGGCAACTGGCCCATGGTGCCGAGCACCTCGGGGTGGCCGGCATGGCCGATCAGGAGCACCTCGCGGCCAGCTTCATGGTGGCGCTCGGCCTCGATATGCACCTTTGAGACGAGCGGGCAGGTGGCGTCGAGATAGAACAAATTGCGCGCTTCCGCCGCCTCAGGCACCGATTTCGGCACGCCGTGGGCCGAGAAGATGACCGGAGCTCGGGTGTCCGGGATTTCGTCCAATTCCTCGACGAAGATGGCGCCCTTGGCCTTCAGAGCTTCTACCACGTGGCGGTTGTGGACGATCTCATGGCGCACATAGACGGGCGCGCCGTATTTGGCGAGCGCGAGTTCGACGATCTGGATGGCGCGGTCGACGCCGGCGCAAAACCCGCGCGGCGCTGCGACATAGATGGTCAGCGGAAGGAGGCCTGCTTGCGGCCTGATCTCGTCGCACATGCCAGTCATCTTCGTCCCGGGAACGGTTCTAAACGGCTGAAAAGGCAACCAAGTCGGGCCTTGTCGGGCCGGAGCACTGGGGATAGTTTGACAGCCAATTTCGGGGAAACCGGCTGCCAAGACCTCATTCAAGCCTTCGCGGGTCTCGCTCCGCGGCATATCAGGCGGGGAGGCCCGGCGTGTCAAGCTGAGGACGGGGACAAGTTGAGGCGTTCTTGCGCTCTTTGGCTCATGCCGTCTTGCCGGGCGGGGAGCTTGTTGCTGGCCGCACTCCTCCTGTCGGCCTGCGCCGTCTCCGGCTTCTCCAATCCCTTCAAGTCGGGCGACGCGGCGCTGCCGGTCAGCCAGGACGGGATGCTTGCCGAGGCCAAGGCCGACGCCCCGAAAATGGCGCAGCTCACCGAGACTGGAGAGAGCCTGCATTGTCCGCAAGTCGTGGCCTGGCCGCATGACCGGCTGTTGACGATTTACGCCGACGGCCGGGTCGGTGACGCGCAGGCGATCAGGCATCGCGGCGAGATCACGAGGCTAGCGCGTCAGTGCCAGATCTATGGCGACCGCGTGGTGGTGAAATATGGCTTTGCCGGGCGCGTGCTGCTTGGACCTAAAGGTACGCCGGGGCAGGTGACGCTGCCCGTAAGCGTCAAGGTCGCCGACGCCGACCGCAAGGTGCTGGCGAAAGACAAGGCCGACGTCACGACCATCGTGCCTTCGGAAAATCCGGTCGGCTATTTCTCCATGGTCAAGGAGATCAGCTTCCCCGTCACCATGGGCACGAGGCCTGAGGACTATAAGGTGTTCGTCGCTTTCGAGCGCACCCAGGCCGGGGCCGGGTAATCGGTCCTGCCGGGGCCATCGCTGCGTCAGATCACTCGTTCCCCAAGCTGTGGAGGAAAGGCGAGAGGATCCTTCCCGCCTGCCAAGCCATAGGCTCGCTGCGTCACCTCGTTTAGGCCCTGCTCGACGGCGAGCCGCGTGGCTTCCAATTCGATCGAGCCGGCGCCCTCCGGCACCACGATCGGATCGCCAACGACGATTGCAAGCTTGGAAAAGGGCAGATTGAGGGTAAACGCACTCCAGCTGTTGAGCGCGACATAGCGGTTGGTCGCCATGGCACATGGCACGATCGGGCGCCCTGAGAGCTTGCCAAGCAGCGCAATGCCGATGCCAGCCTTGCGGGCAGGGCCAGGTGGGGCATCTGCCGTCAGCGCGAAGGTCGCGCCGTCTTTCAGCGCGCGGAGCGCGCCTCTGAGCGCCGCAGCACCGCCACGGTCCTTCCGCCGCCTGCCGGCGCCCGCGCCTCTGACCACGCGCATGCCAAAACGCTGGATCGTATTTGCCAGGATCTCCGCGTCGCCGTGGCGCGATACGATTATGGCGATGTCGGTGTCCGCTTGGGGCCTGATCGCGGGCACCATCATGAATTGCCCATGCCACATGGCGAAGATCTGCGGATGCTGGGAGAAGAGCTTGCCGTCGGTGTCGGGAGGATCGCGCACCACGCGGCTCGTGCGAATGACGAAGCGTATGTAGAACTCGGCGAACGCACTCCCCACGGCGGTGAAGGCGTTCGAGTGATAGAGCTTCCTCAGTGTTGCGGCCACCGCGACCCCGCTACCCGCTACTGCTATTTCTCACGAAAGGGTCGGCGCCAGGACGCACCATCCGAGGTTCATAAGGACGCAAAAAAGAAGTCCGCGATAAGGCAGAACGGCAAGACTTGATGCCAATATGATCACGCAACGCTGTTGTTTGCGCGCCTCATTGGCCGGGTCGCACTTTCAGATGCACGGCGGGAAAATACTGCCCCAGCAATTGCCGGTCCCACCATTGGCCGGCCCCCTTTTCCTCCCTTCCGGCAAACGTGTAGTCGTAGAACTGCGCCCGCACGTAAAGAGGCGGCTTGTCGGCGAAGGGATTGCTCGCAAGCAGCGCCGTCACCGTCGGCTCGTTCTCCAGCAACCGTTCGAGGAAACGCCAAAACCAGCGAAGGCGCTGCGGATTGTCGAGCGCCGCAAACCACATCTGCCAGTCGAGGCGCGGCTGATGCGGGATATTCCACGGTGGGGCGCGCATGACATCGCCGGGTTTGTAGCGGAACTCGTATTCGTGCCATTCGACGCCGTCATACGAGCCCTCGATCACGATCTCGCGGCGCTTCGTGGTCATGATCGAAAAGAGGCCGTAGGCGCTCACCATGTTCAGCGGGCTGAACCAGCCGTCCACCGTGCGGGCAAATTCGGGCGGACTGCCGCCGAAACGCAGATCCATCCGCACCAGGCTGCAGAACACGAGCAGCAACGCCACAGCGCTGACGGCGGCCGTCACCGCCGGCCGCTGCGCATGAGGTTTCGGCTGCAGCAGCCTCGGCAGGCGAGACGGCAATATGCTGCACAGCGCCGCGTCGTCGAACAGCGGCAGGCAGAGCAGCATGGTCTGGAGATTGAACCAGTTGTAGTTCCCGGTGAGGAAAATGAGGCTCTCGAGCAGCAGGAAGCCGAAGGCTGCGACAAAGCGCAAGCGGCGCGGGGCGAAGATCAGGAACGGCAAAACGAGCTCGACTACGAACATCGTGCCGGTGGCGAATTTCAAAAAGCCGGCCGGCAGCTGTGCCGCGTGCCAAGCGATCGTCGTGGGCAGAGGCTGGGTAAAAAAGTGATAGGAGAGCGCCGACAGGTCCCACCAGCTTGGATCGAGGCTCAGGAGCTTGACCACGCCGGACATGAACATGAAGCGGAACAGGAGCCAGCGCAGCAGCAAGATGCCCGGCGTCGTGGCGAAGCTCATCAGCAGGGCAGCGAAGCCCATTTCCAGCAGGAACAGGTCCCACTGGTAGGTCATGAAGGTCTGCCCGGCATAGACGAGCGAAAGGTAAAGCGCGAACAGCAGAAACAGCGTGAGCCGCGGCAGGACATTCACCACCAGCAAGAGCGACAGCCCAACCCCCGCCCAGCACACGGCGGCAATGGCGGCATCGCTGTCGTTCAGCCAGAACACCGTCGGCGCGAGGTAGAAGCGCTCGGGCCCGAAACGCGCCGCGACGTTGTTGACGAATTCGGCGAGCGGTTGGATGCCATGGCTGCCGATCAACCCTTGCGCCTGCACCGCGAAGGAGACGAAGGCCGACAAATAGATGAGGCCGAGCAGCCGCAGGAACAGTGAGGAGACGAGGTCGTAGCGCGGAGGCTCGTGATCCTTGCCCCATAAGAGCAGGCTGATGCGATAGAAGGCCGGGCGGTGCGCGGCGGTGAAGGCGTAAGCCCATTCCGCTACGGGAGCGAATCCCGGCACATGCTTGTAGAGATAGAGCCAGAACCCCTTGCCTCGCGCGTGGCTCAAGGTGAGGAAGCTCGCCTCTGCGGCGCTGGCGCGGGTTCCGTCCGGCGCGATGTATTGCACCGCGCGCTGAAACTCGGCCTGGGGGATGTCGGGATATTGCGCGCCGACCTCTTGGTATGGCCGGTATTCGACGCGATCGCCGGTGAGCTTCTGCCAGTAGCGCGCCCAATAGACGCAGAACCCGCAATCGCCGTCGTAGATCAGCAGCGGCCGACCGGGGACCGGCTTTTTGGCGGCGGATGCTGGCTGATCTCCGGATGTTTCTTGCACGTGCACCGACAGCGACTGGCGGCCAAGTCACTCTTCGACACATGATCCTGGGCCAGTTTGACGGCCCTGGCAACGAGGCGAGCGGGCTCTTAGTTCAGCTTCGACTTGAGCGTGTCGATGCTCTCGGACACGAGCTTCTCAGCCCGATCCGGCGTGAGCTTCTCGGCGATCAGGGTCTGCGCCGCAGCGATCGCGGCATCGACCGCCACGCTTCGTACCTCACGCACCGCATCGGCTTCGGCTCGCGCAATCTTCTCTTCGGCGAGCTTCATGCGCCGGTCGAAATGCTCCTTCACCGATTTCCGCGTCTCGGCGGCGAAGATCTCTGCCTCCTTGGCGGCAAGGGCGATGATGCTCTCGGCCTCGTTCGCGGCCTCAGCCTCTTTGCGGCGATAATCGGCGAGCACCTTCTCAGCCTCGTTGCGCAAGCGGCGTGCCTCTTCCAGCTCCTTCTCGATCAGCGCAGCGCGGGCATCGAGCGCGGCCGCGATCTTCTTGTGCACGCCGAAATAGAGGATCACGCCGACAAAGATGAAGAACGATATGGCGACCCAGAATTCCGGCTCGAGGATGAACTCCATGATCACTCCTTGCGCGCCGCCGCAACCGCGGCCGAGACCTCAGGCTTGGTCGGAGCGATGCCGATCAGCCGCCGCACGATTTCGGTCGCGGTATCGGAGGCGACCGCATTCACTTCCTTCAAGGCCGAAACTTTGGCCTGATGGATTTGCCCTTCAGCCTCCGCCGATTTGGCGGAAAGGTCCCGCTCGAGCGCGCTGCGCTCGGCTGCGACCTCGTCCTTCAGTTTGTTGCGGGCCTCTTGCGCTATTGCATGCGCCCGCGCCTTGGCCTCCGCGAGTGCCTGCTCGTAGGAGGCGATGGCTTCCTGCGTTTCGCGCCTGAGCTTGTCGGCTGCTTCGAGGTCGCAGGCAATGCGACCTTGCCGCATCTCGATCACGCTGCCGATCTTCGGCAACGCCACCCGCTTCATCAGCAGATAAAGAACGCCGAAGGTGATGACGAGCCAGATGAGCTGCGGCGCCCAGTCGAGTGGGTTGAGCTGCGGCATGGGCCTGTTCCTATCGGTTACCCGAGGGTAACGCTAGAACACGAACAGAAT
>DASUZQ010000097.1:0-2327 GCA_036376815.1 Methyloceanibacter sp.
TTTGAGCGATTCCTCGGGCAGGTCGCTGATGTCGGGCGAATACGCGATGCCGCCGAAGCGAAAACCGAGAGTCTCGCCTGAGCCGTGACGCTGGCGGAACGGCAAGGCCTCGATGCCTCCGCCCGGACCTGGAATTTTCACCGGCACGCCAGGCGCGATTTGGCGGCCATCGAGGATCGGCGGATACTCGCCATTTGCCGACATCTTGAAGCAATAGGCGAAGCGCTGCTTGAGCTGCTGTCCCGTCAATTCGTCGTAGTACACCGCAACGCGACGGCGCCCATTGTACGACACCATGCGCAGATCATCGATGCCGTGGGTATGATCGGCATGGTCATGGGTGTAGAGCACGCCGTCGAGCCAACCGACTCCGACGTCGAGCAATTGCTCGCGAAGGTCCGGCGGGGTGTCCACCAGCACATTGGTCGTGCCCTCGCCGCCTTCCTTCTGCACCAGCACCGAGCAGCGCCGGCGGCGGTTCTTCGCGTTCGAAGGATCGCACGCGCCCCAGATATTGCCGACACGGGGCACGCCGCCGGACGTGCCGCAGCCGAGGATGGTGAGCTTGAGGGTCATGAAGCGGGGATGGACACCGCCGAGCGCGGCACCTTCTTGAACAGGCGGAAGAAGTTTTCCGTGGTGGCCTCGGCGAGTTCGGCCTCGCTGATGCCGCGCACGGCAGCAAGCCGCGCCGCGGTATGCACCACATTGGCCGGCTCGTTGGTGCGCCCGCGCAACGGCTCAGGCGCAAGATAAGGCGCGTCGGTCTCGACCAGCAGCCGGTCGAGCGGCACTTCTCTGGCGATATCGCGCAAGGCTTCCGAATTCTTGAACGTCACCACGCCTGAAAAGGAGACATAGCCGCCGAGGGCAAGCCCGCGGCGGGCGAGCTCGGGCCCTCCGGTGAAGCAATGCAGCACGAAGGGGAAGGCGCCGCGCGCCGTCTCCTCCTCGAGGATGCCGGCAATGTCGTCGTCGGCGTCACGGGCATGAATGACGAGCGGCAGGCCGGTCTGTCGCGCGGCGGCGATCTGGGTGCGGAAGCCGCGCTCCTGATCCTCGCGCGGGCTATTGTCATAGTGATAGTCGAGCCCGGCCTCGCCGATCGCCACCACCTTCGGGTGGCGCGTGAATTTCACGATCTCTTCCAGCGTGACGTCCCGCTCTTCCGTCGCATGATGCGGATGGGTGCCGATCGAGCAGTACACATTGCCATGAGGCTCGACGATCTCGAGCAGATCGGAGAATCGCCGCACCCGTGTCGAGATGGTGAGCATGAGACCGACGCCTGCACCCTCGGCGCGCGCCAGCACGGCCTCTCGCTTTGTGGCAAGGTCTGGAAAATCGAGATGGCAGTGGCTATCGATGAGCATCACGGAAAGATGAAAGACCCATGTGGTTCAGGCTGCTAGGGTGTCCGTGCCCGGTGTGGCAGCACTATCTGCAGCATATGGGCGGAGGAAACAACAAGGGCTTCGCGAGGTCGTCGTGTCGCGCGCCAGACACTGCCGGTGAGGGAGACAATGTTTGGAAGCATTTCTGTTGTGAGTCGCTGGCGCCTGATCGCGGCGGCCGCCGCGGCTGCGCTGTTCTGTCTTGCCGCCGCCCCGGCCGAGGCCGGCTGCAGCAAAAGCGTCATCATGTACAACGCCTCTTGGTGCCCCTATTGCGGGCAAGTCCGGGCCATTCTCGCGCGCAACCACATTAGATACGCCGTCCTCGACGCGACGACCCCACAAATCCAAGCGATCATGGTCAAGCGGTTCGGCGACACTGCCGTGCCGCGTACCCTGATTGGCGGCGTCCTCGTCGAGGGCGTCGACGAGGCGCGGATCAAGCAGCTCTGCCGCTAGCCCTGCGAACTACGACGCCGCGGCCTCGCTGTCTTCCTCGACGTGGCGGGGGAACACCGCTTGCGGCGGGGGAAGCTTGGTTCCCGGCTTGAGCCGCCCCACCGGTCCGAGCTGCGCGAAATCACGCGCGTCCGGCGGCACGCCAAGCTGATCGAGCAGCTTCCCCGCACTCCCAGGCATGACCGGCTGCACCAGAATCGCGATCTGGCGCAGCACCTCCGCCGTCACATAGAGGATGGTCTCCATGCGCTTTGGGTTGGTCTTTTTGTGCGCCCAAGGCTCTTCACCGGCGAAATAGCGATTGGCGTCGGCGATCACCGCCCAGACGATCTCGAGCGCACGATGAATGGCGAAGTCGTCGATGGCCTGGGTGATGCGCGCGAAGAGCCCGTCCGCCGCGGCAAGGATCGCCTCGTCGGCCTCGGTGAGCTCCACAGGCTCAGGCACCACGCCACCGCAATTCTTGGCGATCAT